>CAMHGU010000186.1 GCA_946184715.1 uncultured bacterium
GGCGGCTACAACCGTCAGGGCGGCTACAACCGTCAGCAAGGCGGCTATCGCCAGCAAGGCGGCTACAACCGTCAAGGCGGCTACAATCAGCAGGGCGGCTACAACCGTCAGCAAGGCGGCTACAACCAGCAAGGCGGCTACAACCGTCAGCAGGGCGGCTATCGCCAGCAAGGCGGCTACAACCAGCAGGGTGGATACAACCGCCAGCAAGGCGGGTATCGCCAGCAGGGCGGCTACAACCAGCAAGGCGGCTATCGCCAGCAGGGCGGTTTCCGCAAGCAAGGCCCCAAGCAGCAGATGCGCTTCACCCCGCGCCCGCAACGCATCGAATACGAAATGCCCCCTATCGACCCCACAGCTGAAGTGCGCCTCAACAAGTTCCTCGCCAATGCCGGCATCTGCTCGCGCCGCGAAGCCGATGAGCTGATACCTCAGGGCGTAATCACCGTCAACGGAAAGGTAGTGACCGAGCTCGGCACCAAAATCACCGCTGCCGACATCGTGGAATACCAGGGCAAGGTGGTAAGCATCGAGAGCAAAGTGTACGTGCTCCTCAACAAGCCTAAGGACTGCGTCACCACCAGCGACGACCCCAACGGCCGCACCACGGTGCTCGACCTCGTGAAGGGCGCCTGCGACGAGCGCATCTACCCCGTAGGGCGCCTCGACCGCAACACCACCGGCGTGATGCTCCTCACCAACGACGGCGACCTCGCCGCCAAGCTCACCCACCCGCAGTACGTGAAGAAGAAAATCTACCACGTGTGGGTCGATAAGCCCATCGCCCCCGAAGATATGCAGCAGATTGCCGACGGCATCGAGCTCGACGACGGCCCCATCAACGCCGACGCCATCTCCTACGTCAGCGAGACCGACCGCAAGCAAGCCGGCATCGAAATCCACTCCGGCCGCAACCGCCTCGTGCGCCGCATCTTCGAAGCCCTCGGCTACCGCGTGGTGAAGCTCGACCGCGTGTACTTCGCAGGCCTCACCAAGAAGAACCTGCCCCGCGGCCGCTGGCGCTACCTCACCCAGGACGAGGTCAACTTCCTCAAGAAGAGCCAAGACACCTTTGAATAATCAACCCTCTTAAATCAACATAATGCGCGGGGCGGAGCGCCACACCACGCTCCGCCCCGCGCCAATCCCTAAATGCTATGAAACATACCAAGATAGTCGATATCTTCAAGCAATCGGAGCTGGTAGGCACTAAGGTATGTGCCAAAGGCTGGGTACGCACCCGCCGCGGCAACAAATACGTGCAATTCGTGGCCCTCAACGACGGCTCTACCATCCACAACCTCCAGATTGTATTCGACCTGCAGAAGTTCTCCGACGACGACCTGAAGCTCGTCACCACCGGCAGCTCGCTGTGCGTGGTGGGGCAGCTCGTGGAATCGCAAGGCCGAGGCCAGAGCGTAGAGATACAGGCCGAGAGCTTCGAGCTTTACGGCACCGCCGACCCCGAAGCCTATCCCCTTCAGAAGAAGGGCCACACCCTCGAGTTCCTGCGCGAGAAAGCCCACCTGCGTATGCGTACCAACACCTTCGGTGCCGTGATGCGCGTGCGCTCCACCCTCGCCTTCGCCATCCACCGCTTCTTCAACGAGCGCGGCTTCTTCTACCTCAACACCCCGCTTATCACCGCCTCTGATTGCGAAGGCGCCGGCGAGATGTTCCAGGTGACCACGCTCGACCCCAACAATATGCCCCGTACCGAAGAGGGCGAAATCGACTGGGCACAGGACTTCTTCGGCAAGTTCACCAGCCTCACCGTCTCCGGCCAGCTCGAAGGCGAGCTCGGCGCCACCGCCCTCGGCTCCATCTACACCTTCGGCCCCACATTCCGCGCCGAAAACTCCAACACTCCGCGCCACCTCGCCGAGTTCTGGATGATAGAACCCGAAATGGCATTCTACGACATCACCGACAATATGGACCTCGCCGAGGAGTTCGTAAAATACTGCATCGGCTACGCCCTCGAGCATTGCGCTGACGACATCGCCTTCCTCGAAGAGCACTTCGACAAAGAGCTGACGCAGCGCCTCCACTTCGTGCTCGAGAACGACTTCGTGCGCCTGCCCTACACCGAAGGTATCCGCATTCTCGAAGAGAGCGGCCGCAAGTTTGAGTTCCCCGTGAAGTGGGGCATCGACCTCCAGAGCGAGCACGAGCGCTACCTCGTGGAAGAGCACTTCAAGCGTCCCGTCATCCTCACCGACTATCCCAAGGACATCAAAGCCTTCTATATGAAGCTCAACGACGACGGCCGCACCGTGCGCGCTATGGACGTCCTCTTCCCCAAGATCGGCGAAATCATAGGCGGCTCCGAGCGTGAGGCCGACTACGACAAGCTGATGGGCCGCATCGAAGAGCTGCACATCCCGATGAAAGATATGTGGTGGTATCTCGACACCCGCCGCTTCGGCACCGTGCCCCACTCGGGCTTCGGCCTCGGCTTCGAGCGTCTCGTGCTCTTCGTGACCGGAATGACCAACATACGCGACGTCATCCCCTTCCCGCGCACTCCCAAGAACGCCGAGTTCTGACACCGTGCGCCCAAGCGTACGTGAGCGACACCTTATTAGTGAATGCCCTGCCCGTCACTACACGGCAGGGCATTCGCATTTTCGCATTTTGAAATCTCAATTATCTGATTTATCTTTGTTGCCAGATACTTAACCATTATTAATTCATAAAACCGAAACCAATATGAAACTCTACAATCGGACAATCACTATCGCGCTGGTACTCGCGGCATTGGCACTCATCTTGCCCGCCACGGCACAGCAGCCCGAAAGCACCTCCAAGGCTGGTCTGACACTTAAAGACCTCAAGAAGCAGAACGAGGAGAAGAAGAAAGGCAACGGCTCTTCAGCCGGCAGCAGCTCCTCAAGCAACAGCGGCAAAAGCAGCGGGCTAAACTCCCTCAAGAAAAGCAACCCAAGCAACGGCAGCGGCAGCGGCTCCTACGATAGCGGCGACGGCTACGGCAGCGACGGCTCTTCCAATCAGCAAGACCCTTACGTGAAAAAATACGGCGTAACACGCGAAGAACGTTACAAAATCCTGCACGGATTCTTTGAACGTTTTGTCCTCTGCCGAAACCACGACGGCAAATTTATGCCATCAAGCCACGACAGCCAACCTTTCGCCGTGATGTACTACCCCCTCAAAAACTTTGAATACAAAGCCTTAACCGGTTACGATTGGACTTTGGGCACTAAATACGATTACACCCATGCAGGCGGAAAGAAGGCTAAGGATATAATTGAGGCTATCTATCAAGAGACCGGTGGAAACGTCAAACTTCGTTTGGCCGGCGCACAGGAGCTAAACTTCGGCAGAACTTTTGGTGCCGTACAAGTCGCGGCCCCATCTGATGGAATATACTTCGATGTGGACCTCAAGACCTACGATATCATCAATCAATTCGTTGAAAGTTATAATCCGAACGGCGGCGGTATGGGATAAACCATATTACGGCGTCATCCCCTTCCCGCGCACTCCCAAGAACGCCGAGTTCTGACCAATCTTAATCTCTCATATTTCTCTCGCCGCCCCGCCAGCCACCGCGCGGTTCCCTTTCCCGCCCGCGCCCTCTAAAGCGCTGGTGAGCAACAGCGCACGGGCGCCTTGGAGCACTACCGCCTTGATGGGCTACGGGGGCGGCGCGCGGTGTGAGGGGCAACCCGCCAGGGTTGCGATTACGATTAACCGTAGGTTGAGACGCCG
>CAMHGU010000187.1 GCA_946184715.1 uncultured bacterium
GGAAAAGGGGCGGGGATATGTGTTGTATAACATATTTTTTGTAACTTTGTGTGTCGGCTTTCGGCTGACGCATTATTGTGTTTACTTCTTTTGTGATTAGATATGAGCCATTTTGAACAAGTAGCCGAGCGGCTGATGGGGCTGCGTGAGGCGCTGGAGCTTTCCACAGCCGAGATTGCCGAGGCGCTCGGCATCGATGAGGCGACGTATATCCGCTACGAGAGCGGTACTACCGACATTCCGATGAGCATTCTTCACGCTCTTGCCCACGAATATCATATAGAGCTTACGGCGCTGCTCTTCGATGAGGATCCACACATGAAGAGCTACTACGTGACGCGGCGAGGCCGCGGGCAGAAGGTGGAGCGCACCAAGGCCTACAGCTACCAGTCGCTGGCGGCGGGCTTCGCGGGGCGCTCGGTGGAGCCGTATCTGGTGACGGTGTACCCGGGCCGCGACCCGGAGCGGCCTAATACTCACGCCGGCCAGGAGTTTGACTACGTGCTCGAAGGGCGTATGGAGATTACTATCGGCGCCAATCGCATGGTGCTTGAGGAGGGCGACTCCATAATGTTCGACCCTCGGCGGCCGCATCGTATCCGCGCCCTCGACGATAAGATAATGCGCTTCATCTGCATCATCGACTGACCCTCACTTTCAATCCCTAAAATGACACTTATTTGTAATGATAGAACGATTTCTTGAGCAAACGCAATTCGCCTCCTACGACGATTTTATGCGGCATTTCAAGCTGCGGGTGCCGGAGCATTTCAATTTCGGCTACGACGTGGTTGACGAGTGGGCTGCACGCTGCCCGGAGAAGAAGGCCCTCTTGTGGACCAACGACCGGGGCGAGATGCGGCAATTCACCTTTGCCGACATCAAGCGCGAGAGCGACCGCGCCGCGTCGTTTTTCAGCTCGATAGGCATAGGCCGCGGCGATATGGTGATGCTGATACTGAAGCGGCGCTGGCAATTCTGGACGGCCATCACGGCGCTTCACAAGATAGGGGCGGTGGTGATTCCGGCCACCCACCTGCTGACGGCCGGCGACATCGTGTACCGTGCGCAGGCGGCTTCGATAAAGGCCATCGTGGCCGTGGGCGACGACATCGTGCTGCGCCACATCCTCGACGCCTTGCCCGAGTGCCCATCGGTGACCACCCTCGTGAGCATCGGCCCTGAGGTGCCCGAGGGCTGGCACGACTTCAACCGCGGCTGCGCCGAGGCCAAGCCGTGGGAGCGCCCCGCGGTGGTCAACGACAATAGCGACATCTCCCTGATGTACTTCACCTCAGGCACGTCGGGCGAGCCTAAGATGGTAGCCCACGACTTCACCTATCCGCTGGGGCACATCATCACCGCGTCGTTCTGGCACAACCTCAACGAAGAGAGCCTTCACCTCACCCTTGCCGACACCGGCTGGGGCAAAGCCGTGTGGGGCAAATACTACGGGCAGTGGATTGCCGGCGCCAACGTCTTTGTGTACGACTTTGAGAAGTTTGAGCCGGTCGATGTGCTGCGTATGATTCACGACTACCGCATCACGTCGTTTTGCGCACCGCCCACGGTGTTTCGGTTCCTGATACGCGAGGACCTGAGCCAATACGATATCAGCTCGCTACGCTACTGCACCATCGCGGGCGAGGCGCTCAATCCCAACGTATATAACGAATGGCTGCGCCTCACCGGCATCCGCCTGATGGAGGGTTTCGGGCAGACGGAGACCACCCTTACCATCGGCACCTACCCGTGGGTGGAGCCGCGTCCCGGGTCGATGGGCAAGCGCGGACCGGAATACGACATCGACCTCATCAACGCGGCGGGCGAGCCGTGTGAGGACGGCGAGCGCGGTGAGATAGTGATTCGCACCAACGGGCACCGGCCGCTCGGGCTCTTCCGCGAATACTACCGTGACCCGGAGCTGACGCGCGAGGCGTGGCGCGACGGCGTGTATCACACCGGCGACGTGGCGTGGCGCGACCAGGACGGCTACTACTGGTTCATAGGCCGCACCGACGACGTCATCAAGTCGTCGGGCTACCGCATAGGCCCCTTCGAGGTGGAGAGCGCGCTGATGACCCACCCCGCCGTGGTGGAGTGTGCCGTCACGGGCGTCCCCGACCCTATCCGCGGCCAGCTCGTCAAGGCCACCATCGTATTGGCCAAGAGCTACCGCGACCGAGCCGGCGAAGCCCTCGTCAAGGAGCTGCAAGCCCACGCCAAGCGCACCACCGCGCCCTATAAATATCCGCGCGTGATAGAGTTTGTCGATGAGCTGCCCAAGACCATCAGCGGCAAGATACGGCGCGTGGAGATACGCGCCCGCGACAATAAGAAATAACGCCCTCGAAGCAATGAGAAGAATCGTAATCAAGATAGGCAGTAACGTCATCACGCGGCCCGACGCCACGCTCGACGTGTCGCGCATCGCGATGATTGTTGACGAAGTGGCCGCGCTGCACCGGCAAGGCGCGCAAGTGATACTGGTGTCGAGCGGCGCCGTAGCCTCGGGGCGCGGCGAGCTGCGCGAGGCGGCCCCGGCCGAGGGGCTCGACAGCGTATCGGCCCGGCAGCTCTACTCGGCAGTGGGGCAAGCCAAGCTCATCAACCGCTATTACGACCTCTTCCGCGAGCACGGCATCGTGTGCGGACAAGTGCTCACGATGAAAGAGTGCTTCGCCACCCGCCATCTCTACCTCAACCAGAAGAACTGCATCGAGGTGATGCTCGCCCACGGCGTTATCCCCATCGTCAACGAGAACGACACCGTGAGCGTCACCGAGCTGATGTTTACCGACAACGACGAGCTCTCGGGCCTCATAGCCACGATGCTCGACGCCGAGATGCTGCTGATACTGAGCAATGTGGATGGAGTATATGACGGCGACCCGCGCCAGGCCGGCTCGCGCCTGCTCGCTACGATTGAGGCCGGGCGACGCATTGACCGGCGGGCGTTTGCCACGGCCGGCTCATCGTTCGGTCGCGGCGGTATGGGCACGAAATACGCCACAGCTCGGCGCGTGGCCGAGGAGGGCATCACCGTGGTCATCGCCAACGGGCGCCGCGCCGGCATCATCAGCGCCGTAGTGGCCGGCGACCGCACCGTGCCTTTCACCCTCTTCGAGCCGGCCGAGCATCGCGCCTCGGCAGTGAAGAAGTGGATTGCCAGCAGCGGCGGATTTGCCAAAGGCGAAGTGAGAGTCAACGCCGGAGCCGCCCAAGCGCTCACCTCGGGCAAAGCCGTAAGCGTGCTCCTCGTGGGCGTAACCGACATAGCCGGCGACTTCCGCAAGGGCGACATAGCGCGCGTCCTTGCCCCCGATGGCACCGTCATAGCCGTAGGCAAAGTGTCGCTCAGCGCCGACAAGGCCCGCAAGGCGATAGGCAAGCGCGGCATCGCCCCGCTCATCCACTACGACTACCTTTCGCTCGACGTGTAGCACCCGGCACCCTCGGATGCACCGCGGTGACCGCCGCCACGCCCCGTTGCGCAACTAATTCTCGACAAAACCACTTGATTCCAAATAAAATTCGTAATTTTACGACCTCCACATTATATATAGGAGCATAAAAATAGTACAATTTTTTGCGCAAGTTTTACATATTTTGTATATTTGCCCTGTTTTAAGTACTACTGACGCAAAAATATTCGCGCGAGTTATGACTATA
>CAMHGU010000188.1 GCA_946184715.1 uncultured bacterium
CTACAACCTTATGGGGCAGCCCGTGGGTAGCGACTATAAGGGCATCGTCATCGAGGATGGCAAGAAAATCATCGTGAAGTAACCTCACCGCCATCTCCCACTAACACCCCAAGCGGCCGGTCGCGCCTCCACGCGCACCCGGCCGCTTCCGCTTCTAAGGGACCCGTCCTAAGGAATACAGCTCTTACATTAGCTATTGATTTATAACTCAGATTACATCAACAGGAGTAATACACTCTTAATTTTGTCTAAAACGCAAAAAAAGAAATGAAAAACCATAATAATATGTGGTTATTATGTAGAAAAAAGTAGTACCTTTGCTACGTAAAAAATCGATAATAGACATAATGGCACAGGACATCAATCGGTTGAAGGTCGTTTTGGCCGAGCAAAAGAGAACTAATAAGTGGTTGGCCGAGCAGTTGGGTAAAGACCCTGCTTCGGTGAGCAAGTGGTGTACCAATGCATCGCAGCCCAGTCTGGAGACTCTGGTGGAAATCGCTAGGTGTCTCAATGTGGATGTGAAGGACCTGCTTTGGTCAACGAAAAGGCAATAAATTAATGACTGGAATAATGCGACTGCCAATCAACATAGAAGAACTTCTGAGCGGACGAGCTGTAGAAGGTGACCGCATCGAATACAAGACTGGCTGGAACCCTGATGCTATCTACCGTACCATTTGTGCATTCGCCAATGACTTCGACGAAACAGGTGGAGGCTATATCGTGGTGGGAGTTAAGGAAGAGAACGGTCGTGCCATACGACCGGTTATAGGTGTTGACCCTAACCAAATAGAACCTATCGAGAAGGAAATGGTAGGGTACAATAATCAGATGCGTCCTTACTATCAGCCCCGATTGTATATTGAGGAGGTTGATGGAAAGACCATTCTTATTATCAAGGTCACTCCGGGTGAACGCAGGCCATACAAGGTGCCAGACCAAATTACGGCCAAGCAAAAGGCCTATAACTACTATATTCGTTACAATAGTAGCAGTATCGTTCCTAAAGACGAATACGAGCGCGAACTGATAAACCTTGCCAATCGAATGCCATTTGATGATCGTGGAAACGACGGCATCAAACTGGCGGATATATCGCCATTGCTCCTGCGTGACTATCTCGTGAAGGTAAAGAGTAGTCTTGCTGACATTTCACTGACCGACCACTTGGAGGAGGTGCTGGCGCAAATGGACTTACTGGAGGCTGTCCCGGAAGGATGGCGTATTAAGAATGTCGCAGCGATGATGTTCTCCGAACGGCCTGACCGTTTATTTCGTCAAGCGCAGATCGAAATAGTTCTTTTCCCCGAGGGAAGAGAGAAGAATCCCAATAACTTGATAGAGGTGGAACCCATCAGGGGCAGTGTGCCACAGATGATTGAGAAAACGTTAAGCTATCTGAGCACCAACATCATCAAGAAACAGATTATTAAGCCCAAGGATAGGGCGCAATCCATAACATTCTTCAACTACCCCTATCAGGCTCTGGAAGAGGCCATTGTCAATAGCTTGTATCACAGAGATTGGACGATTAGGGAGCCTGTTGAAATCACCGTCGAGCCGGAGCGTATTTCGATACTTAGTTTTTCGGGCCCAAACCACACTATCCCGATGGAGGCTGTCAGAAGCAGTCAGTCGCTGCGCTCGCGTCGATATCGTAATCGCAGGTTGGGAGAGTTTCTCAAAGAATTAGACCTGACTGAAGGCCGAGCTACGGGCATCCCTACTATTCAGGATGAGCTACAGGCAAATGGATCTCCACAGGCAACCATTGAGACCGACGAAGAACGTACTTACTTCCTGATTGACATTCCGTGCCACCCTTACTTTATCAGTAAGGAGACTACGACTGATTCGAACCTGATTACCCGTGGCAAAGTCATCAAAGATGGCGTAAAAGATGGCGTAAAAGATGGCGTAAAAAATTTGACTGATATTCAAGAAATTATCGTAAATGAAATGTTGTTTGACCCATATGTCACAACGAGTGAAATGGCGCAAAAGATTGGCGTTAAGTTCAGGACTCTGCAGCGTTATATCTCTCAACTGCAAGCATTCGGTATCATTGCTCGTGAAGGTGGTCGCAAGGAAGGCAAATGGGTAATCATCAACAAGACGGAATAATATGCCAAAGTGGTTTCGAATGAAAGAAGTAGGGAGCAATCCTTCTGACTTTGAGCCTGAATTAGCACCAATATATGATTAGATTTGAGCAGGAAATATCGTAACGTGTATGAAACATATTATTGACATCGATGCTTGGGAGCGGGGCGACAACTGGCGCTTTATGCGCGGCTTCGCCAATAGCTGGTACAGCGTCACCACCGAAGTGGACTGCACCGCGGCAATGGCAGCGGCCCACGCCGCCGGCGAGTCGTTCTTCGTGCGCTATCTCTATGCCATTATGCGCGCGGTCAATGAGGTGAAGGAGCTGGGCTATCGGGCCGACGGCGACGACGGCGTGGCCTGGTACGACACGGTAGGGGCTACGGTGCCGGTCACGGGGCCGCAGGGCGGCTTCGTCACGGTGCTGATACCTTATATAAAGGACTACGACAGCTTCGCTGCTCGCGTGCGCGACATCATCGCCGGGGTAGGGCCCACCGACACGCCCTACGGCGTCAACCGGCGGCTTATCGACACGGGCCAACTCGGTGTGGTCAACATCTCGGCAACGCCCGGACTGTATTTCACCTCGATGACCTACACCTTCCATCGCCCGGGGCTGGGCAGCGACTGGCCGCTTATCAACGTGGGCAAGGTGGTGGAGCGCGGCGGCCGACGGGTGATGCCGCTGGGCATCTACGTGGACCATTGCTTCGTGGATGGCGAGCACCTCTCGGCAGTGGTCGAGAAGGTGCAGCGCTACCTCGACGAGCCGCGCTGAGCCGCGACGACGTAGCAGAGCGGTCGGCCCGTGGCGCCGGCCCGAGAGATAGGCGGTCGGCCCGTGGCGCCGGCGGCTTACCACGCAATGGCTGCGGGGGAGTTGTGGAGTAGGGCGAACACGAGGGTGAGCGCCGGCGGAGCCATACCGTCGCGGCCCCACGTCATCTCGAGCTGCAACAGCTCGGCTGCCGTGCGCGCCACGTCGAAACCCCACGCCTCAAGGCCGGGTCGTGCCTTCTCGGGGTGACGACACGGCAACCCTTCCGGGCGGGTGCACGTCGCAGCACCGCAGTAGCGACAACCGCCCACAAACGTCAGCGAGAACCCATCAGTGGCGCGCTCAAGCTCAAGTAACCGCTCGTTGATGGCGTCAACCACAGGGCGCGCCACATCGAGCGAAGCGCCCACAGTGGTGCCCGGCGGCAGCGGAATCTGCACCCCGAGGAGGAAGATGCGGCAATAGCTGCGCAGCATAGCCTCCACATCGTAGGTGAATGGCGGACAAATCCACGTCGTAGCATAGCGGGGGCAAGCTCGGCACGCCCGCTCGCATTGCCTTACGTCGCGATACCCCGCCACGTAACTCCCCAGCGCCATCTCCCGCTGCCGATATGTCACTTCGTTAGTCATCACTTCTTGCACACCGCTTGCCGCACACCGCATGCCGTATCGTTGCTTGCCGCATCGACGCGCATTGGCTTGCCGCTTTGCCGATAGCTCTTGCAAATGTAAGCATATTCCTCAGTTCTTCAGCAATGGAGTGGGGG
>CAMHGU010000189.1 GCA_946184715.1 uncultured bacterium
AAGAAGAAGAAAGGCGAAGACATCGACGACGACGGCTTCTACAACTACTAATCGTTTTTGGCAAGATTTTTGCAACAAAACCACCCGCTATGAAGATTATAATCGGCTCCGCAATCTCCTTCTCGCTTATAGGAGGTAAAGACAATCAGGAAGACTGCCTATCGGGCATCGACAACACCAGGCCACAGTCGCTCTATGTGCTCTGCGATGGTATGGGCGGCCACGAGCGTGGCGAAGTGGCGAGCCAAACCGTGGTCGATGCCATCACCGAATTCTTCGCTTGCCGCCCCGCCAAGGTCTATACCGAAGATATGGTGAAAGAGGCCGTCAACTACGCCTACGATGAGCTTGCCCACATCGACAACGACCCCGACAACGACCATATCAAGAAGCCCAGCACCACCCTCACGCTGGTGCTCATCGATGAGGAGGGCGTCATCGCCGCCCACATAGGCGACAGCCGCATCTACCACCTGCGCCGAGGCGAAGGCGTAAAGTACCGCTCCCGCGACCACTCGCTCGTGCAGCAGCTTATCCAGCTCGGCGAAATCACCGAAGAGGAGGCCAAGACGCACCCTCGCCGCAACGTCGTAACCCGTTGGCTGCAGCCCAACCCCGAGCGCCGTTTCGAGCCTTTCGTGCAGCGCATCACCGACGTTAAGCCCGGCGACGCCTTCGTGCTTTGCTCCGACGGCGCACTCGAGTTTATGGACGACGCCACGCTCCTCGACATCGCCACCGACCCGTCGCTCTCCGATGAGCAGCGCACCCGCCGCCTCATCGACGCGGCCCAGAGCGGCGGCACTCCCAAGGACAACTTCTCCCTGATATGCCTCCGCGTCAAGAAGGTGAAGACCGGCAGCGGCAAGAGCTTCTTCAAGCGCTGGTACACCTGGGCCGGCATCGCCCTCCTCGCCGCAGCAGCTCTCGCCGGAGCCTACTTCTGGCAGCAGCGCCACCGGCCCGCACTCACTTCGTGTATGCCTCCGCTGCCGCCCGACTCCGTTACGGTCCCCATCGACACGGCCGAGACGCGACGCATCAACGACTCTCTCAATCTCGTCCTCAAGCGCGAAGCCGACTCGCTCCAGCTCGAGCACCGTAAGGACAGCGTGCGTAAAGCCCACGCCGGCAAAGTGGGAAAACCCAGCTGATTGCTTCTATATAATAAATCCTCTTCTTAATCCCTATTAATGACGTCAACAACCGAAACAAAACTCAACGAATCACAAATGCTGCAATGCCTCATCGAAGGCCTGCAGGAGAAAAAAGGGCATAGCATCACGCATATCGACCTCTCCGGCATCGAAGATGCCACCACTCGCCATTTCCTCATCGCCAATGGCAACACCCCCATTCAGGTGACAGCCATTGCCGATGCCGTGCGCGAATATGCCGAAAAGAACGCCGGACAGCGGCCCTACAACTACGACGGCTACCGCAACGCCCAGTGGATTGTGCTCGACTACGGCTACATCTACGTCCACATCTTCCTCCCCGAAGAGCGCCTGCGCTACAACATTGAGCAGCTCTGGGCCGATGCCCCGCGCACCGACATCCCCGATATCTACTAATCTCCCTCATCATATACTCTTCTCTCCAATATGGCACCCAAGAAGAAAGCCAACTTCAGCATCTACTGGATGTACATCGCCATCGGCGTCATCCTCACGTTCCTCTACTTCAGCAACGACAATTCCAACCTCACCAAGGAGCTTTCCTGGACTGAGTTTCAGCAGAAAGTCGAAGCAGGCGATGTGGAGAAAATCACCGTCTTCATCAACGACAGCAAGGCCGAAGCCACCCTCACCAAGGCCGCGGCCAAGAAGATTTTCAAGGAGCTGCCCGCAGGGCAGACGCTTGAAGGACGCCAGGCGATAATTGCCTCCGGTATCCCCTCGAGCGACGTGATGGAGCAAGCCGTGGAGAAATGGCGCGCCGACGGCCACTTCAAAGGTCAGATCGAGTACAAGCGCAGCGAGAACAGCTGGGCCAACACGCTCTGGGCCTTCGGCCCCGTGGTACTCATCATCGCTTTCTGGATATTTATGATGCGCGGCATGGGCCGCGGCGCCGGAGGCGGCATATTCTCCGTGGGCAAGTCCAAAGCCAAGCTCTTCGACAAGGAGAACTCCTCCAAGGTCACCTTCAAGGACGTGGCAGGACTGAGCGAGGCCAAGCAAGAGGTGGAGGAGATTGTCGATTTCCTCCGCAACCCGCAGACCTACACCCAGCTGGGCGGCCGCATCCCCAAAGGCGCCCTCCTCGTAGGCCCTCCGGGCACCGGCAAGACCCTCCTCGCCAAGGCCGTAGCCGGCGAAGCCGAAGTGCCTTTCTTCTCTATCTCGGGCTCCGACTTCGTCGAGATGTTTGTGGGTGTAGGCGCTTCGCGTGTGCGCGACCTCTTCAAGCAGGCCAAGGAAAAATCGCCCTGCATCGTGTTTATCGACGAGATTGATGCCGTGGGACGAGCCCGCAGTATGAGTTCGCGCGTGGGCGGCAACGACGAGCGCGAGAGCACCCTCAACCAGCTGCTCACCGAGATGGACGGCTTCGGTGCCAATAGCGGAATCATAATCCTCGCCGCCACCAACCGCGCCGACATCCTCGACAAGGCCCTCCTCCGCGCCGGACGCTTCGACCGCCAAATCTACGTGGAGCTCCCCGAGCTGTCCGACCGCGTGGAGATCTTCAAGGTGCATCTGCGCAACATCAAGCTCGCTCCCGACGTCGATATCGACCTCCTCGCCCGCCAGACCCCCGGATTCTCGGGCGCCGACATCGCCAATGTGTGCAACGAAGCCGCTCTCATCGCCGCCCGACACAAGAAGCAACTCGTGGAGAAGCAGGACTTTATGGACGCCGTCGACCGCATCATAGGCGGCCTCGAGAAGAAGAGCAAAATCACCACCGAGGAGGAGCGCCGAGCCATCGCCACCCACGAGGCCGGGCACGCCACCATCAGCTGGCACCTGAAATACGCCTCGCCTCTGGTCAAGGTCACCATAGTGCCCCGCGGCAAAGCCCTCGGAGCTGCCTGGTACCTGCCCGAGGAGCGACAGATTCAGCCCGAGCAAGCTCTGCTCGACGAGATTTGCTCCCTCTTAGGCGGACGCGCCGCCGAGGAGCTGTTCCTCGGCAGCATCTCCACCGGTGCCGCCAACGACCTCGAGCGGGTCACAAAAACGGCCTACGCTATGGTTGCTTACTACGGTATGGGAAGCGCCGCCACCAACCTCTCCTACTACGACTCCACCGGCCAAGAGTACGGCCTCACAAAGCCCTATAGCGAAGAGCGAGCCAAGGAGATCGACGACGAGGTGTCGCGCATCGTCAAGGAGCAATACGACCGAGCCAAGCAGATTCTCACCCAATATGCCGACGGCCACCACCGCCTAACCGACGTGCTCCTCGCCCGCGAAGTAATCTTCACCGAGGACGTGGAGCAAATCTTCGGCAAGCGCCAATGGGCCTCTCGCAACGACGAGATTATGGCCCTCAACGAAAAGAACAAAGCCGCCGAACAGGCCGATAGCGACAACCCCTCAGGCAGCGACAACCCGGCCGAGCACGGCTCCGAAGCCGATGCCGCCACCGTCACCACCTCCTCCGACGGCTCCACCACCATCGCCCTCCCGCCCGACCTCCCGCCC
>CAMHGU010000190.1 GCA_946184715.1 uncultured bacterium
CCTTTGCCGGGCTTTACGCGGAGGTTGTGGTCGCTGTTCTCGGCCAAGAACGTCTCGACTTGCTTCGGAGAGCGGAAGGTGGCCACGATGAGATAGTAGGTGGCGTCGTCATCGTGGGCTAATTCTGATTGAGTGGTCTCGGAGGCCTCGAGTGTTGTAGCTTTAGGAGCTATTGCTTGGGCTTTAGCAGCGGGAGCTTTCTGAATCACGGTGGTGGGCTGCAGGCTTGCTCTTACGGCATTGTCGTCCACTCGGGTGGGAGTGGTTAGCAAGAGGGCGAGAGTGAGTAGCACTATTACCGAAGCGGCATAGCGCATAGCGCGCTCGATAGCGGGGAGGATTACGGCCTTGCGCGGCTCATCGGTCGTTTCATCGGCTTGTGCACGCTCGGCAATGTGATATGAGTCAAGGCCGAAGAGGTCGCTGCTTGCTATGGCCGAGGTGGTCGGCTCGAAGGTGAGCGACTTGCGGTTCTTTTTCAGCTGTCCAATCATAGGGATGCTTACCACGCGGCCTTGGCTTAGCTGGCCGAGCAACGCAGCGGAGTAGTTGTCGATGGCGGCTTGCGCCTCGTCGTAACCGATATGCTCGAAGTGGGCAATAGCTGAGGCGAGGAGTCCATCGTCGTAGCTTACTTCGCTGTTGAAGCCGATAAGGCGGCACGGCGGATTGATGACTTGGCGCGCGATGTCGAATGTAGCCGGCTGATAGTGAGCGATAAACGCACCAATCTTGGGCACCACCACGCAATCGTGCTGCCAGAGAAGGAACGATATGTATCGGGCCACATCAATCATTGTAATGCAAATTTAGCAACAATTTTCGACATAGCCGCCTCGAGTGGTGATAAAAGTTATCAACAAGCAGCAGGCGCTCGCTGAGGAGGACGCCGCTGCGCGGCTAAGGAGTGGATGTGTCGTAAAACGAAAGAGGACGCGCCCGGAGGCACGCCCTCACTGAGGTATTGTAGAGGTAGGGGTTACTTGAGGACTTTGCGGCCGCCGATGATGTAGAAGCCGGGCTGGAGCGATGCTCCGATGACGTCGAAGGTGCCGAGGTAACGTCCGTCGATTGAGAACACGCGGTTGTCGGCCGGGGCGGTTGCCGTTACGGAGTCGACGCCGGTGACGGTGTCAGGAACAGTGCCTACGTTGTAGGCCGCGTTGTAGTATCCGGCGCTGACGTAGGGGAAGTCGTCGGTCTGTATATGATTAGAATCGCTGAAGATGATGTAGGTAGGCTCGGAGGAGGAGCTACGCAGGCGGCTTTGAGCCGGGGCGGGAAGCGACCAGAAATATACCTTGTTGCCTTTAGACGTAGTGGATACATACTTCATTTCAGTTCCGGGCCATTCGCCGGTGAAGTTGGAAGAGGAGTTCCAAGCGAAAGAGTAGATAGGCTCCACCCAGTAGGAGGGTGCCTCGAAATAGACGAATCCGCCGGTGTTGATTACATATACGGTGCCGGAGGGGATTGATGAGTTACCGCCGTTGTCGGTGACGGAGTTGGTAACATCGGTGTAGCTTTTGTTTGAGCTGTTGTACTCAAGGTAGATATTATGGGTGATATTCTTAATGTCGACGGTTTGAGTGTTGTTATCACCCATATTGAGGATTACATTGAGAGGATTGATATCATAAGTGTGATAATACCACTCGGAGTTATGGAGGGATTTCTTGCTTGAAGTTTTGTAGCCGGGCCACGCGTAAGGGATTGCGCCGGAGTTGTCCCAGGTGTAGATGTAGGGGCCATTGTCAGAAGTTTTCTTGACGTAAACGGTAATGGCGTTGGGATTAGGCAGCTCTTCCACTCCTGTTACGGCCGCGGTGATGTTCGCCCACGATTTATCGACAGGGTCGAACTCGAGGAAGATGTCGCCGGTGACATCGGTAATATCTCCGGTTTGATATGTGTCCTTGCCGTTATTGAGGATGAGGTTGATGGAAGTCCTGTTCTTGAATTGGTAGAAGTTCCACACCTCATTGTAGATAGACGAAGTTTCGGTAACGGCATCGCCTGGCCA
Source organism: uncultured bacterium (assembly GCA_946184715.1). Classification (GTDB taxonomy): domain Bacteria; phylum Bacteroidota; class Bacteroidia; order Bacteroidales; family Muribaculaceae; genus CAMHGU01. The sequence goes on from CAMHGU010000190.1 coordinate 2,024, forward strand.
GGCGGCAGTGACGATTCCGCTTGTGTCCCAGCCATATATGTGGAGATTGTCAGCCGAAGAGCGGACATATACATTGATAGCCGGGTCGTCCTCGGGGAACTCCTCTACGGTTCCCACGAGCGTACCTTCCGAGTCGTAATATCCGGCATTGACAAATTCGAGGTCGGACGTTTGGCTGCCGTTATTATTGTTGTTGAAGATGATGCTTGACGGGGGGGTAGTATAAGAGCCGGTGTAGGTCCAGAGCCAGAGGTTCTTGCCGTTGCTGAGAGTTGCGATTTTGGTGCATACTTGTCCGGGCCAGGTGCCGCCGGTATAGTTGTTGGTGTTCCACGCCCAAGCAGCTACTGTGGTCCAGGAAGATGGCGCTTCGAAGTAGGCGAAATATTTAGCATCGGATTGCCAAGTGGCTTCATCGGGGATTTCAGAGACGATACCCTCACCGACAGTGATGTTGGCGCTTACATAATAGGCGTATTCATTGCCAGATGAGGTGCTTGAAGATATGAGGCGGAAGCCATCGATATTGACGGGACCTGAAGGGCCGAGTACACACATCACGGTGCCATTGGTGCCTTGCACCTTAACGACGTAAGAGCTGCCTTCGAAGCCTTGCGAAGTGATAGCGCTGGTGTTGGTGACGCCGGCTGCTTTACGGGCGAGAATCATACGGCTGATTTCGCCTTTGTACTTCTTCCAGTGCTTGAGGAATACGCAGGGTGTGCCGGGCATAGCGAGGATATAGGCGTTGGCCCCGAGGATGCGGTTGGCATTGGGAAAAGCGGCTTGGTCGCGGTCGGTGTCGTGATTCTCGACGAAGGTTACGCTGTACTGATTAAAAGTGGAGCTGTGGGCGAGGCCGCCGCTATTGAGATAAGACCACGAGTTGCTACTGAAGGCACTATTGATTTTGTTCTTCAGCGGGAAGTCGAACGCTGCCGAGGAGTAACCGCCGCGCACAATCCAATTACGGACCACGTCGTAGCTGAAGTCGTAACATTCGCCCACGGAGTAGGTGGGCTTGGCGGCATTGGTGTACTTTTTGCTGTAAATAGCGTCGTAGCCTTTGACCATATCGTAGCGGAAGCCACAATAGCCGAGGTCGTTAAGGAGGAAATTGAGATAGGTGATAATATTGTCCTGCACGGTGGAGTTGGTGTGGTCAAGGTCGCGCAAGCCATCGAAATCGTCGCCGGTGTCGTTAGCGCCGGTGGTGGTGTAGCCATTGCTGTTACACTCATCGGAGCGGCAGATACCGGAGTAATTGGTGTTGTCCCACGAGATAGAGTAGCCGTTCTTGCTCTCATTGGGGAAATACACCCACGACATATAACCGTTTTTGTGGTTGATTACGACATCTTCCATAATGCCGGTTCCTTTGGCCTTGAAGGTGTTGATCATAGTGCGCAGCTCGGCCTCGGTTCCGAAGATGGTGTTGTGATTTAGCCAGTAACAAGGCGAGTAGCCCATCTGCTGAGCTGAGGGGCCATCAGATGTTTGCCCCGACTGCGGCACCCATATAATGTCAAAGTAAGGAGCCAACTCATCAGCCTGCTCAGTGAGCTTGG
>CAMHGU010000191.1 GCA_946184715.1 uncultured bacterium
TTCAGCGCCTACGTTATCCCGTTTGCGCTTATCGCCATTATGATAACCTCGCTCTTCGACTCCCGAACTGCGATGTTTGTGTTCCTCGTCGAATTGCTCCTCTGCGCCCTCGCGCTCAACCTCACCCTGCAATTCGTGTTCCTACAGATGGTGGCCGGTGTCACCGCCGTGTTCTCGCTCCGTGAGCTCACGCGGCGCTCGCAGCTGTTCCGTTGCGCCATATTCGTTTTCGTGGCTTATTGCGTAACCTACACAGCTATGGTTGTGGCCTCTACAGGCTCTATCAACGCTGTTGGCTATCACGCCTATATGTACTTCCTCGTCAACTGCGGTTTCCTGCTCTTCTGCTACGTCCTTATTTGGGCCGCCGAGAAGGGCTTCGGATTCATCTCGCCGGTGACCCTCGTGGAGCTTACCGACACCTCCAATCCACTGCTCAAGCGCCTCTCGGAGGCCGCGCCGGGCACCTTCCAGCACTCGCTCCAGGTGGCCAACATCGCCTCGGAGGCTGCCAAGCGCATCGGCGCCGATGAGCTGCTCGTGCGCGCCGGAGCGCTCTACCACGACGTGGGCAAAATCGAGAACCCCAACTTCTTCACCGAGAACCAGGCCGGCGTCAATCCCCACGAGACGCTCTCGCCCGAAGTCAGCGCCTCAATCGTAATTCGCCACGTGACCGATGGCCTCAAGCTCGCCGAGAAGGCCAAGGTGCCACAGCTCGTGCGCGACTTTATCCCGCAGCACCACGGCCGCGGGCGCGCAAGCTACTTCTACACTATGGCCTGCAATGCCGTGGCCGACCCCGCTACTATCGACCCGATGAAGTTTACCTACCCGGGACCGAACCCGCTCACTAAAGAGGCCGCGATCCTGATGCTCGCCGACTCGGTCGAAGCGGCGTCGCGTAGCCTGAAATCGTACGACACCGAGAGCCTTACCGCTCTCGTTAACCGCATCGCCGAAGGCAAAATCAAAGAGGGGCTGCTCAACGACTGCGCTCTCTCTTTCCGCGACCTCAAGCTCGTGAAAGACTCTATGGTGGAGCGCCTTAAGATTATCTACCACGGCCGTATCTCCTACCCCTCCGCCCCCGGCGACGACTCGGAGGAGATCACCGAGGGAAACCCTAACGCCAACCGTAACGCTGACGCCCGATGACCGCCGTTTTCATAGTGTTAGGTAGCATAGCTTGCGTGGCAGCGCTCGCGCTCGCTTTGCGCCCTTACTTGCCGCCGGTTGCCGTGGCCTACTTCGCTATGTGGCTTTTCCAGTGGAGCGGCATTCTCTACTTCTCGGCAACCGAGATGATGACCTGGGCCGGAGCCGTGGCGGTCTCCACCGCCATCGATATGATGCAAGACCCTAAGCAGAAGTGGCAGCCGCTCGTGGCTCACGCCTATCTGCTCGCCGGTGCCGCTATCGGCACCCTCGTAGGCGCCGCTATCGCCGGTGGCATCTGGCTTATCCCGGGGAGCGCCATCGGATGCCTCCTCGGCCTCCTCGCCCTCGCCCGTACTCCCTTAGGCCGTGGCCTCGCTTTAAGCCGCGACTCTTTCCTCCGTTACCTCGCCCAGGTGGGCCTCCGCGCCATCGTCGTCACCTCCATCATCGGCACTATCGTCGTCAAGTGTATCACCTGGCACTCCGCCTCTCAAGCTTTAAACCTTTTGTGACTTCTCAGGTCAGTTATATGTTATGAAACGCCTTCTCTTCACAATATCCGTCTGCCTGCTGGCCGTAGCGGCCTTTGCCTCGCCCAAAGCCGAGCCGCTCAAAGGCGAGCGACCCGACTTCGAGAAAATTCGCCGCGAAGCCCTCGACCCTAAGTCGAAGATGAACTTCGACCGCCTCTACGCAAAGTTCCAAAAGAACGACACGCTTATGACCCCCGAGGAGTATCGATACCTATACTACGGCTATATGTTCACCGAGGACTACGACCCTTATCGCACCTCGCCCTACTCCGACATCGTGGAGCCGCTTTATTATAAAAAGGAGCACTCCCGCCAGGAGACCGACACCATTATGAAATACGCCGAGCTCTCGCTCCAGGACAACCCCTTCGACCTCAAGCAGATGTCGTACTATATCTATGTGCTCCGCGAGCGCAAGAAGGACGCCCGCGCCAATATATGGCAGTTCCGCCTCCGCCGCCTTATCCTCACCATCCTCTCCAGCGGCGACGGCTCGGAGGAGAACCCCTGGTGTGTGATATACCCGGCCCACGAGTACAACATTCTCAACTTCCGCGACCTCATCGCCACCGGGCACGAGGAGCGCGGCGTGGGTATCGACTTCCTTAAGGTCCAGAAAGCCGACGACAAAAGCCCCGACGGCTACTACTTCGACTTCTCGCAAGGCCAGCGTATCCTCCGGCTCAAATTCGGCGAATAACCTCTCTCGCTTCCATAACAACCTCGATATAAACCTGTTACATCTATACTTCTATGCGCAGATTACTCCAACTCTTAGCCCTCAGCATCGCGCTCCTGGCTGGCTCAGCAACCGCCGGCGCCTACACCTTCTACGACCGCAGCGGCTCGGAAATGGGCCAAATCAAAAGCGACGGCTCTATCTACAGCCGTAGCGGCTCGCAAGTGGGCCGTATCGCCTCCGACGGCTCCGTATATAACCGCAGCGGCTCCCAAATAGGACGCATCAAAAGCTCCGGCGAGGTGTACGACCGTGGCGGCTCACAGATTGGCACCATCAAGAGCAACGGCGACGTATATAACCGCGGCGGCTCCCAAATTGGCTCCGTTAAGAGCAACGGCGACGTGTACGACCGCAGCGGCCGACAAATCGGCTCGGCCCGTGGCGTCAACGCCTACTACGCCGCGGCGCTATTCTTCTTCGACTTCTTCTAATCCGTGATTTCGTCCCTCCCGTCTGTCAGTGAGTGAGATTTTCGGATTCGCCTTCTTCCGCTATGCCTTAGCGGCGATGGTGCTTGTGGCTATTGCCGCGGGCATCATCGGCAGTTATATCGTGGTGCGACGGCTGGTATTCGCCGCCGGCGGCATCACCCACGCCTCCTTTGCCGGCCTCGGATTCGCCTGCTTTATGGGATGGAACCCCGTTGCCACGGCCGCCGTGAGCGCCGTGCTCGCAGCCATTGGCATCGAAAGCCTCGGTAGTGGACGCCGCGTCCGCGACGACTCGGCTATCGGCGTCATCTGGGCCGTCGGTATGGCTCTCGGCACTCTGTTCATCTTCCTCACGCCAGGCTATGTGCCTGAGCTTACCGTCTTCCTCTTCGGCGACGTGCTCACCGTCACCGCCACTGATCTCATCATCTTTGCCGCTTATCTGGCCGTCACTATCGCGGTGGTCGCCGTGGGCTACCGCATTATCCTCGCCGCGGCATTCGACCCGGCATTCGCCACCACCCGACGCCTGCCCGCCGCACTCCTCAACGCCTGCATGACCGTCCTCGCCGCCATCGGCATCGTCCTCACTATCCGCCTCGTGGGCATCGTCCTCCTTATGTCGATGTTCACCCTCCCCACTATGACCGCCGAACTCTTCTCCCACCGTCTCTCCACCATTATGGTCATCGCCTCAGCGGTAGCCCTC
>CAMHGU010000192.1 GCA_946184715.1 uncultured bacterium
AGAGCATCTGCCTTACAAGCAGAGGGTCGGCGGTTCGAATCCGTCAGCGCCCACCAACAAGAGGCTTCACTTCGGTGAGGCCTTTTTTATTATGGGAATTATGGGAGTTATGAGAGTTATGGGGATCGAAATGAAAGTCGCCGATGCTAAAATAGTATCGGCGACTACCGGAATTGCTAACCAGTAACTACATTACACAGCAGACATTTGCGAACGTAGCACCATCCCATTGATTAGCAATCATAGCTGCGTAGTGGTAGCCGCCGAATCTATGATTGACTTCAGATGAAGCCATAAAAATGGAAAGTTGTCTGCCTCCTTTCGATTGCAAAGTTAATCAAAATTTTTGATTCCAAATATCAGTTAATCAGTAAAATAGGGAATTTTAGGCAAAAAGTGAGCCCAGAATAGCCTCTCAATTATATGTTAAAGATAGTTAATGTTTTATTTCGTCGCAAAAATTCCACATTTGAGAATAAAAATGCCACATTACGATGCCTGCAGTGACGGCGATATTAAGCGAGTGCTTGGTGCCTTCCTGGGGAATTTCGAGGCAAAGGTCGCTGCAGTCCACCACCTCCTGCGCCACGCCGGCCACTTCATTGCCGAGCACGAGCGCATATCGCTTGCCCTCTTCAGGCCTGAAATCGCCGAGGGGCACGCTGTGATGTACCTGCTCGATGGAGCAGATGATATAACCTTCACAGCGCAGCCGCTCTACAGCGGCGAGAGTGTCGGGGCAGTACTCCCAGGCCACGCTGTCCTCGGCGCCGAGGGCGGTCTTGTGAATCTCGGGCGATGGTGGCGGGGTACAGATGCCACACAGCACCACCTTCTCGATGAGGAAAGCATCGGCCGTGCGCAGTACCGACCCTATGTTGTTTTGGCTCCTGACATTGTCAAGCACCACCGCTACGGGGAGCTTGGCGGCGGCGCGATACGCCTCAAGGGTGGTTCGGGTAAGCTCTTCTATACTCTTTTTCTTCATAGCTTGGCAGGGCGTTTGGTTTTGAAAAAGTCGGTCATCAGAGCTGCGCACTCCTCGGCCAAGACGCCCGATGTCACCTCAGTTCGGGGGTGGAATGGCGACTTGAGGACCGAGAAGCAACCCCGCTTGGGGTCGGGGGCACCATACACCACCCTTGCCACCTGCGCCCAGGCGATTGCGCCGGCACACATCACACACGGTTCCAAGGTGACGTAGAGCGTGCAATCGGTGAGGTATTTACCGCCGAGAAACGCCGCGGCCGAGGTGATGGCTTGCATCTCGGCATGTGCGGTGACGTCGCGCAGGGTCTCGGTAAGGTTGTGCGCCCGCGCGATGATGCGCCCGCGGCACGCCACGACAGCGCCTATGGGCACCTCGTCGGCCTCGTCAGCGGCCTGCGCCTCACGCAGGGCGGCCTGCATCATCAGGGTGTCAATCTCCTCCGGCGTCATATCGTCACCTCGCCGCATAGCGAGCAATCGAAGTAGCGTCTTACGGCCTCGGGCGAGAGCCCTTCGCCGAAGAGATACATCATCTTGGTAATCGCAGCCTCGCTGGTGATGTCGTGACCGCTGACCACGCCGGCCTCGGCCAGGTGGTTGCCGGTGGCGTAGATAGCGGCATTGACACCGCCGTTGACACACTGCGACGAGTTGACAATCACCACACCTCGCTCGGTGGCCTCACGGAGAGCGTCGGCGAGCCACTTCTGCTGCGGGCCATTGCCGGCGCCGTAGGTTTTGAGCACCACACCCTTGATGCCGGGGGTAGCGAGCTGGTGGCGCAGTGTGGCCTCGGTAATGCCCGGGAAGAGGGTGATAAACATCACATTGCGGTCGAGCTCGCGGCGCACCTTGAGCGGGCGGTTGCTGGCGTTGCGATAGAGCGCCTCCTCGCGGAAGTGGATGCTCAGTCCTATGCGCGCCAGCGGCGGATAGTTGTTGCTCTTGAAGGCGTTGAAATTGTCGGCGCTCATCTTGGTGCTTCGATTGCCACGCCACAGGTAGTCCTCAAAGAGGATAGCCACCTCCTGCACCATAGGCTGGCCATCGTGGGTGGTGGCGGCGGCCACCTGGAGGGCGGTAATGAGGTTTTCCTCGCCATCGGTGCGCACCTCGCCTATGGGTAGCTGCGAGCCGGTGATAATCACCGGCTTATGCAGGTTCTCGAGCATAAAGCTGAGGGCCGAGGCGGTGTAGGCCATCGTATCGGTGCCGTGGAGCACCACGAAGCCGTCGGCGCGGTCGTAGTAGTCCTCGATGGTGGAGGCAATCTCACACCATTGTTCGGGCGACATATTAGACGAGTCGATGGGGTTCTCGAATTGCACGTAGCGTATATCGTAGTCGAGGAGCCGAATCTTGGGCACGCTGGCGAGCAGGTGGTCGAAGTCGAACGGGTGCAAAGCGCCCGTGGCGGCATCCTCGATCATTCCGATGGTGCCGCCGGTGTAGATGACGCAGATTTTAGGGCGTGACATATAGTGCCTAATTTATTTCTTCTTACGGAGCACGAAGGCCGAGCGGGCGGGCAGATACAGCTTGAGCCATCCGAGGCCGGCCTCGGCGTAGAGCGGGTCGGGCGTGGTGAAATGGGGCTGGCTGTCATCGACGTTGCCGTAGCCGCCGTATTGCGGGTCGTCGCTGTTGAGCACCATATCGTATTCGCCTTCAGGAGCCAAGAAGCCGTAGTCGGTAAACGACTTGTAGGGGCTGAAGTTGAACACGAAGGTGAGGTCGCCACGGCTGAAGGCCAGCACCTGGTCGTCGTCCTTATCCCAGAGTTTCTTCACGGGCAGCTTCTCGAAGCCGCGCTTGCCGCCTATGAGGTGAATCATCGCCGAGTCGAAGGCGCCGAGGTATTTGTACTTAAGGTCTTCGCGGTCAACGAGGTCCCACTGGCGGCGGGCATACTTATGGCTCCAGCCGTTGCCCTCGCGCGGGAAGTCGATCCACTCGGGATGCCCGAACTCGTTGCCCATAAAGTTGAGGTAGGCGCCGTTGATTGTGGAGGCGGTGACGAGGCGTATCATCTTGTGCAGGGCTATGCCGCGGGCCACCATCATATTGTCGTCGCCGTCCATCATGTGCCAGTACATATCGGCATCGATAAGGCGGAAGATGATGGTCTTGTCGCCCACGAGCGCTTGGTCGTGGCTCTCGGCGTAGCTTACGGTGCGCTCATCGGCGCGGCGGTTGGTGAGCTCCCAGAATATCGATGTGGGGTGCCAGTCCTCGTCCTTCTTCTCCTTGATGGTTTTAATCCAATAGTCGGGGATACCCATCGCCATACGGTAGTCGAAGCCTATGCCACCCTTCTTCACGGGCAAGGCGAGGCCGGGCATACCGCTCATCTCCTCGGCGATGGTGATGGCACGGGGATTGACCTCGTGGATAAGCATATTGGCGAGCGACAGATAGGTGATGGCGTTGGTGTCCTGGCCGCCGTTGTAGTAGTCGCCATAGCCGCCGAAAGCTTGCCCGAGACCGTGGTTATAGTAGAGCATCGAGGTGACGCCGTCGAAGCGGAAGCCGTCGAAGTGGAACTCTTCGAGCCAGTATT
>CAMHGU010000193.1 GCA_946184715.1 uncultured bacterium
ACTTCGCTACCGGTGGTGCCAAGCTCTTGGCCCACGAATACCTTGCCGTGGAGTATCATATCGGGCCCCATCGGGAGCTCGTAATTCTTGATTTCGGCCAGCTTGCCTACGCCCACGGCCTTGTAGTTCTTGCCTTCGCTGATGTTTTGTAACTGTTTCATATTGGTCTATTGGGTTTAAGGGGGTTATCGGTTGGAGTCGGTAAATTCTTTGATTTGGGCCTCGGTGGGGCTGTTGAGCAGTCGGCCGGGCTTCCAGTTGATGTCGGGGTAGGCCTCTTCGAGGTCGGCGCAGGCGCGGTCGATGGTACTGCCGCCCGAGGTGGCAAAGGGCACCACGGTCTTGCCTTTGAGGTCGTAGCTCTCTACGAAGGTGTTGATGATGGTGGGAGCGGTGTACCACCAGATGGGGAAGCCGAGGTAGATCACATCGTAGTCGGCAATGTTATCAACCTTGCTTGCGATAGCGGGGCGCGAGCTCTTGTCCTGCATCTCAAGGGTTGAGCGCGAGCTCTTGTCGGTCCAGTCGAGGTCGGCATCGGTGTAGGGTTGCTGGGGATCGATTTTGAACAGGTCGCCTCCGGTCGCGGTGGCTATCTGCTTAGCTACGCCTTCGGTCACGCCCGAGGCTGAGAAATAAGCTACAAGGGTTTTCATCTCTTTTGTTTCTTCGGTGGGTTGATTGGTTTCGGTCTTGGCGGTGCCGGCGCAAGCTGTCAGTGCTGCGGTTGCGGCTACCACCGCTGCCATTGCTGAAAAGGTCTTTCGTAGGTTCATATTAATTTGTGATTATAGGTATTTCATCGCGACATATCAGATTCGTGTGGCGCCAAACTGCGCCACATCGCAAATTTACGAAATTTTTTGGACATCTAAAAGCGCGGACGCCCGTTAAAATTGCCGTCGCCCTTTTATTCAGCTTCGCCTATCTTGCGAAGCCACTTCTCCACATCATCGCATGCATCGGCGGCTTGGTGGCCGTACACCGCAAGCCCTTCCTTGAATGTGGCTTTGGGAAACATCCTATTAAGGTCGTCGACGCAACGGCCGAACTCGGAGCCTTCGTGGGTGGTGAAAGGAATTATGGTCTTGCCGTTGAGGTCGCATTGCCTCAGCGCGCCAAGCAGCACCTGCGGATAGGTACCCCACCACACTGGGCCGCCCACGTAGATGGTGGTGCGATAGCGGAGGTCGGGCAGCGGACCTTTGTACGCCGGATAGATGCCTTGCTCTTGCTCTTCGAGGGCCACCTCGGTGAGTTGCTCTAAGGGTAAGTCGTAGCTTCGCTCCGGCTCCACTTCCCAGCGGTCGGCGCCGGTGGCTTGGATGATAAAGTCGGCAATGTGGCGGGTGTTGCCTATCGTGATGTTGCCCACGGCATAGTTCTCTCCGGCGTGGAAAAAATAGATGACGATGCTCTTAGGCGTGGCTGTCGAATCGTTGGCTGCCGCCCTTCCATCGCTCGACGTAGAGCCCGAACCGCAGCTTGTCAATGCAGCTGTCATTACGATGAGTACCGATATAGCAATTAATTTATGCACAATAAATTAGCTATCGATAGTTAATGCATCAGTTGAATATAATTTTGCGATGCCGTCGATGAGTGCTTCGTGCTCGTATGTGCAGAAATCACCGGCCGAGGCGATGTCGCCGGTTTCGTAGTAAGCACGCGCCCGGCACGCCCCGCCGCAGATGTAGCGCACGGCGCATCGTGCACATTTTTCGATGGTATTCACGTCGAGTGCGGCGCAGCGCCTGAGTGCTTCGGCTTTGCCGTAGATCTCTTTCACCGACTGCTCGGCTACGTTGCCGGCATAGAACTCAGGCACGTGAAGCAGCTGGCAGGGGTACACATCGCCTGAGGCCGAGATGCTGATTTCGTTGTCGCCGATGGCGCACTTGTGGCTTTGGCGTTGCCGCGATGCGTCGAGCGACGCTTCGCAGTAACCCAATGGGTTTACTCCGAACGCCCCCGTAAGCACCTCGTAATATTCACGCCCGCTGATGGCTATCGACTCGCTCGCTTCGCCATTGACGGGGAAGAGCGGCTGATAGTTGAGCCGCGCCCCGTATCTTCGCGCCATCGGCTCCACTTGGTCGATGTTGAGCTTGGTCACGGTCATAGAGATGGTGTAGTCGATGCCTTTGCGCTCAAGGAGGTCGGCGGCTTTGACCACCTGCGCGAGGTTGTCGCCGCGGGTGAGGGCGTGGCTCTCGGGGGTGGAACCGTCGATGCTGAGGGTCACGAGGTCGAAGTAGCGGGCTATGGTGTCGATGTTGCGCTCGTTGATGAGTAGGCCGTTGGTGAGCAGATGCAGTCGGCCACTGCGCGGGTTGTCTTTGATGTGCTTGGCCACCGCGCTCCACGTGGGGTTGAGGAGCGGTTCGCCGCCGGTGATGGTGAATGTAATCCCGGGGGCTATGTCGCATAGGTCGTCGATTACCGTGCGCCACTGCTCGAGGGTGAGCAGCCGCTCGGTGGTCTCTCGGCGCTCAGCGGCGTAGCAATAGCGGCAGCTCAGATTGCACCGGCTTGAGAGCGATAGGTGCACGCAGCGCAATGTGCCGTTGCGTGGCGCTTGTTGGGGAGCCGCTGTGTCGAGCAGATGCGATGCTGCCACAAGGTCGCAAAATCGGTCGGTGCCGTCGCGGCTCTCCTCGCCTATGGCCGAGGCTATGATGTCGATTATCTCTTGTTGCGGCGTACCTTGCCCTATGAGCGACACTATGTTAAGCCCTAAAGCATCGGTCACTATCCACGAAGGCATATGTGGATTGATGACCACATATCGGTCACCTCGCTCGAAGCACTGCAGAAAAGCCGGAAGGGTAGGGAGCTCCATTGCCATAGGTCAACTGCCGGGACATTCCCACGATGAACCACACTTGCCGCCGCCTCCGGCACATTCGTAGGAGGAGCCGCACTTGCCGTTGCCGCCGGAACCTTGTCCGGCACATTCCCACGCCGAGCCGCACTTGCCGCCACCTCCGGCACATTCGTAGGAGGAGCCGCACTTGCCGTTGCCACCGGAACCTTGGCCGGCACATTCCCAGGCTGAGCCGCACTTGCCGCCGCCTCCGGCACATTCGTACGACGACCCGCACTTGCCGTTGCCGCCGGAGCCTTGTCCGGAACATTCCCAGGCCGAGCCGCACTTGCCGCCACCTCCCGAACATTCGTAGGAGGAGCCGCACTTGCCGTTGCCACCGGAACCTTGTCCGGCACATTCCCAGGCCGAGCCGCACTTGCCGCCACCTCCGGCACATTCGTAGGAGGAGCCGCACTTGCCGCTGCCGCCGGAGCCTTGCCCGGAACATCCCCAGGCCGAGCCGCACTTGCCGCTGCCGCCTGTGCAACTATAGGAGGAGCCACACTTGCCGCCGGATTGTGGCCGTGCCTCGGCGTTGCCGCTGCTCTTCGTGCCGAAAAAGGCGGTGGGCGTAACTATGCCGATGGCCGCTAAGGCTGCCAATCGCTTGATAAACTCTCGTCGGGATTCGTCGTTCATAATCGTAGGCGTTTTAGAGTGGTATGTTATCTT
>CAMHGU010000194.1 GCA_946184715.1 uncultured bacterium
TTACGCTGACACAGTACAGCGACTATACCGAAGGCGCCGCCAAGTCCTTTAGTCCTATAAGTCCGTAGAGATTAAAAGCTGGGCATTTGTAACACTTTTTTAATGTATTATTTCATAATGAGCGGCATTTTAGCTATATTTGCACGATGATTCGGCTCCGTGAGCCGCGACCTTCGAAATTTGATAACGTAACAACTAATTATACCTTAAATTAATAACAAATTCCTATCTTAATGAAAAGAATTTACACTTTCGGTAATGGCCAAGCTGAAGGCCGTGCCGACATGCGAAATCTGCTTGGTGGCAAAGGCGCTAACCTGGCAGAGATGAATCTTATTGGCGTGCCCGTTCCTCCGGGCTTTACCATTACTACCGAAGTCTGCACCGAGTACAACCAGAAGGGGCGCGACGAAGTGGTGCGCTTGCTTGATGCCGACGTGCACAAGGCAGTGGCCCACATCGAGGCTCTTACCGGCAACAAATTCGGTGACCCCGACAATCCGCAGCTCGTGTCGGTTCGCTCGGGTGCTCGCGTCTCGATGCCCGGCATGATGGACACCGTGCTCAACCTCGGTATGAACGACCGCGTAGTGGAAGCCTTGGCCAAGAAATCGGGTAACCCGCGCTTCGCTTGGGACTCCTATCGCCGTTTCGTGCAGATGTATGGCGACGTGGTGCTCGGTATGAAGCCGAAGAATAAGACCGATATCGACCCGTTTGAGGAGATTCTCGACACCGTCAAAGCCGGCAAGGGCGTGAAGCTCGACACTGAGCTCGACGTTGACGACCTCAAGCAGATTGTGAAGCTCTTCAAGGGCGCTGTTAAGAAAAACACCGGTAAGGACTTCCCCGAGAGCGCTTGGGACCAGCTTTGGGGCGCTATCATAGCAGTATTCGACTCGTGGATGAACGAGCGCGCCATCCTCTACCGCCGGATGAATCAGATTCCGGAAGAGTGGGGTACTGCTGTGAGCGTACAGGCTATGGTTTACGGCAATATGGGTAACACCTCGGCCACCGGCGTTGCTTTCACCCGCGATGCCGCCACCGGCGAGGACATGTTCAATGGCGAATACCTCATCAACGCTCAAGGCGAAGACGTGGTAGCCGGCGTACGCACGCCGCAACAGATTACCCTCGAAGGCTCGCGCCGCTGGGCCGAGCGCCAGGGTATCAGCGAAGAAGACCGCGCCGCCAAGTATCCCTCGCTCGAAGAGTCGATGCCCGAATGCGCTAAGCAGCTTATCGAGACTCAGCAGAAGCTCGAAGACTACTTCAGCGATATGCAGGACCTCGAGTTTACCATCGAGAACGGCAAGCTCTGGCTCCTCCAGACCCGTAACGGCAAGCGCACTGGCGCCGCTATGGTGAAGATTGCTATGGACCTTCTCCGCGAAGGCAAAATCGACGACCGCACCGCCCTGCTGCGTATGGAGCCCCAGAAGCTCGACGAGCTGCTCCACCCCGTATTCGACAAGGTGGCTCTCAAGAGCGCCAAGGTGCTCACAAAGGGTCTTCCCGCATCGCCCGGCGCCGCTACCGGCCAGATCGTATTCTTTGCCGACGATGCCGAAGCTTGGGCTGAGGACAAGAAGAAAGTGATTATGGTTCGCCTCGAGACTTCGCCTGAAGACCTCCGCGGTATGAGCGTGGCTCAAGGTATCCTCACCGCTCGCGGCGGTATGACCTCTCACGCTGCCGTTGTGGCTCGCGGTATGGGCAAGTGCTGCGTATCGGGTGCCGGCGAAATCAAGGTCGACTATAAGTCCCGCACCGTGGAAATGGGCGGCAAGACCTTCAAGGAAGGCGACTGGATCTCTCTCAACGGTTCCACCGGCGAGGTTTACGAAGGCCTCGTAGCTACCGTCGACGCTGAGCTTTCGGGCGACTTCGCAGCTATCATGCGCATTGCCGACAAGTACACTAAGGTTGACGTTCGCACCAATGCCGACTCGCCTCGCGATGCCAAGGTGGCCCGCAACTTCGGCGCCAAGGGTATCGGCCTGTGCCGCACTGAGCACATGTTCTTCGAAGGCGACCGCATCAAGGCTATGCGCGAGATGATTCTCGCCAACAACGAGGAAGGCCGCCGCGTGGCCCTCAAGAAGCTCCTACCTATGCAGCGTGGCGACTTCGAAGGTATCTTCGAAGCTATGGACGGCTTTGGCGTGACAATCCGCCTGCTCGACCCGCCGCTCCACGAGTTCGTTCCTCATCAGCTCGCCACTCAGAAAGAGCTCGCCGCTGAGATGGGCCTCTCGGTTGAGAAAGTGAAGATGCGCTGCGACAGCCTCGAGGAGTTCAACCCCATGCTCGGTCACCGCGGTTGCCGCCTCGGTAACACCTATCCCGAAATCACCGAGATGCAGGCTCGCGCCATCATCGAGGCTGCCATCAACGTGAAGCGCCGCGGCGTCGACGTTCACCCCGAGATTATGGTGCCCCTCGTAGGTACTGTCAAAGAGCTTCAGCTCCAGGCCGACATCATCAACAAGACAGCTCAGGCCGTCTTTGAAGAGACCGGCGAGACTGTTCCTTACAAAATCGGTACTATGATTGAGGTGCCCCGCGCAGCTCTCGTGGCCGACAAGATTGCTCAGGTGGCCGACTTCTTCTCGTTCGGCACCAACGACCTCACCCAGATGACCTTCGGCTATTCGCGCGACGACGCTCCCAAGTTCCTCAAGCACTATCGCGACCTCGGCATCCTGAAGAACGACCCGTTCGAAATCCTCGACCAGGAAGGCGTAGGCCAGCTCGTGGAGATGGGTACCAAGAAAGGCCGCTCCACCAAGCCCGAGCTCAAGGTGGGTATCTGCGGTGAGCACGGCGGTGAGCCCTCATCGGTCCAGTTCTGCACTCGTCTCGGTATGAACTACGTGTCGTGCAGCCCCTATCGCGTGCCCATCGCTCGCGTAGCCGCTGCCCAAGAGTGCGCTAAAGAAGCATAAGCGTAGCTATCGCTCCCGATATGAGGCGGTAAGGTCGCATCCGGCGGCCTTGCCGCCTCCTTTTTTACCCAAAACGGAAAGAGCGATGTGGGTAGCGCCGGCGGAGAGCCGGGTGCACGAGTACATTCATTTGTGGGCTGAGGCGTTGCGGCGGGTGAAGGCGGTGTATAGGACGGGGCGGCAGCATATGCGCGGCATTCAAAGGCGGGCGGCAAGGGAGATGTTTCAATAATTTTTGCTATCTTTGCAGTCGATTTTATCCGACAACGACACAATAGCTTGGTAGAGCTTACAACTCCACATTATTTATTATGGAAAAGAACAACGTCTCTCAGAAGGTGACGGCTACCATCCTATCGATGTCGCTACTCACCGTGATGGCCGGAGCCGCCATCGCCCCTGCTTTGGGCATTATCAAGGCTCATTTCAGCGATGCGCCGGCAATGCTTGTGCAGTTTATCGTGAGCATTCCTGCTCTGTTGATTATCGTCACTAATCTCTTCTTCCTACCGCTGAGCCGCCACCTGCGCACTCGGGCGATTGCCACTACGGGCTTGTTGCTCTATGTGGTGGCCGGAGCGGGCT
>CAMHGU010000195.1 GCA_946184715.1 uncultured bacterium
CCTCCTCGCCGGTGTCGATGAGGAAGTTTTGCAGACTGCTGCGATAGATGATTTGCTCGTCGAAGGCGTCCTTGCCCTCTTCGCCGCCGAAGGCGAAAGGTTGGGTCATAAATCCGCCGTCGAACATTCGTATTGCTTTGATTTCCATACTATTGAAATATATAGGTTAATTGATTATCATTGTTTTGCACATAACATATCTATCCCAGCACCACATCGAGCACCATCATCAGCACAAAGCCCACGGCGAAGCCTATGGTGCTGAGATTACTGTGCTCACCCTGAGAGGCTTCGGGAATCAGCTCCTCCACCACCACATAGAGCATCGAGCCGGCGGCGAAGGCCAGCAGGAAGGGCAGCACCGGCTGCAGCGTGGAGGCGAGCAATATGATGGCTATGCTGCCTATCGGCTCCACAAGGCCGCTCAGGGCACCGATTGTGAACGACTTCCACCGGCTATTACCCTCGGCGCGCAGCGGCATCGAGATGATGGCGCCTTCAGGGATATTCTGGATAGCGATGCCAAGCGCCACGGCCATGGCTGCGGCGGCCGTGATGCCGGTGCCGGCATCGAGCATCGAAGCTATCACCACGCCCACGGCCATTCCCTCGGGTATGTTGTGGATGGTGACCGCCAAGGCGAGCATCGATGTGCGCGACAAGTGGGAGCGTGGACCCTCGGGCGTATCATCGCCGGGGTGAAGGTGGGGAGTTACCATATCAATAAGGAGCAGAAAGCCCATACCGGCCAGTAAGCCGGCAGCGGCGGGAATCACCGCTCGCGCGCCCTCGCCTGCCATCTCAATGCTCGGGATAATCAGCGACCACACCGAGGCCGCCACCATCACGCCCGAGGCGAATCCGAGCAGCGAGCGTTTGAGCCGCTCCTGCATAGTGTCGCGCATCAGGAACACAAACGCCGCGCCCAGCACCGTGCCGGCCAGCGGTATCGACAATACTAAAGGTAATCCGTCAAATGCCATAATTATCAGTTCATTGCGTCAGGGACCATTCATCTCCGTGTGGTCCAAATATAGCAAGAAGGCTGCCGCATCGGCCTTTACCAAGCCTTGCGGCAGCCATCATTTTAGGTTGATAGCCGTCGGTGGTCACTTAGCGGGCTCCCACTTGCAGCGCACGGGCGACACTATTGCGCCCTCTTTCTTCAATTCGGCAAATGCCTTATCCACCTCTTTGCGGTCAGCGCCAAGAGCTTTGGTGACATCGCCTGCCGATACGGGCTTTCCGGCCTCGCGCATCGCCTGCAGTACCTGTTCTTTCATCGTAATCGCAAGGTTATTAGAAGATTAGACTTGAGTAAAAAGCCAATTCTGAGCACCGATGCACTCAATCATCTCGAGAGCGCCCTGGCTCCAATAGAGGTCTTCCTCTTCGTCGGCCAGATACTCCTTCATAATATCGTAGGTGGTGGGGTCGCAGGGGAGCTGCTCTATGCACTTGTAGAGGAGATCGACACCGGCTTTCTGAATCTCAAGGTCGGCTTTGACATACTCGATAGGGTTGGCGATGATGGGGCGAGCCTTGGCGCCTTCAAATTTGGTTTCGCCGCCGAGGTCGATGATACGGTTCTGGAACTTCTCCACCCATTCCATCTCTTCGTTGAAGTGGTTGATGTACTTGTCGCCGAGCTTGTTGAAGCCTTGTGCTTTGAAGAGCTGGCCTTGAAGTTTGTGAACGAGCGCGCCTTCGGTCAATCCGGTTGCGAAATACTGAAGCGCTTCAATTGATTTCTTTGCGTCCATTTCTGAATATTTAATTTATGGTTGAAACATATCTTTTGCCGATTACGGAATTCGGCATTGCAAAGTTACGACATCTATGAAAGCTATTCAACAGCGAAACCGCACAAAAGTTGTCAAAAACCGACCTAATCTCAACAAAATTTTGTAATTTTACAGCGATGTACAGTCTCAAAGAATGGTGGAACGTAGTAAAGGCGCCTGCGCCGGCTCCCGACTGGGACGGCGAGGTGATGTGCCTTGCCACCGATGCCGACACCACACGCCTTACCAACGTGACCCGAGGCTTTCTGGCCTGCTACACCTTCACGCTTGTGACCCGCGGCTGGCTCGACCTTGTATATAACGGCCACGAATTGCACCTCAGCGCCGATGAGCTTTACATCTACTCGCCCGGGATGCCCGTGACGGTGACTTCAATATCGGAGGACTATCAAGGACTATGCCTGATGGTTGATGAGCACACCACGCTTGAGAGCCCCACGGTGCGCGACCTCGTGAGCCTCGCCTACCGCCCTATCGTGCAGCTCAATGAGCCGAAGCTCACACTGCCCCACGACACCGCCGAGCTACTCGATAGCCGGATGCGCGAAATCATAAGCTACCTCAACTCCGACAACATCTACAAGCAGAAGCTGCTACGGATGCTCTACGCGGTGTTTCTGCTCGACCTTCAGAATGCCCAAGAGCGGGCGATAGCACGCGCCAGCGTGCCGCAGCGTGCCGAGGAGATATTCATCGAGTTCAATCGCCTGCTGCCACGCCACTTCGCCGAGCACCACGACATAGCTTTCTATGCCGACAGTCTGAGCATCACGCCTGATTATCTGTCGCGGGTGGTGAAGCGAGTGAGCGGCCGCACGGTGGCCGATCACATCAACCGTATGCTGCTTATGGAGGCCTCGTTTCTGCTGCGCGACTCCTCGCTGTCGATAAGCCAGATTTCAGACCGTCTTCACTTTGCCGACACCCCTACCTTCAGCAAGTTCTTCAGCCGGCACAAAGGCCTCAGCCCGCGCCTGTACCGAAACCAGTGACCGCCGAAAGCCTCTAAACGAGAGGCCTCCGACGGTCAGGAGTGTATTCCGAATATTTTGTCAATTACTTCACTACCACGATCTTGCGAGTGGCGGCAGCACCGGCATCGGTAGCGGTGCGGAACTTACCGTTAAGGAAGTAGGCGCCGGGGGCCACGCGCTGGCCGTCGCGGTCGCGGAGGTTCCAGGTGGCAGGCAGCGTGGCGGGAGCCGCGCTCCAGAGGAGCTTGCCTGAGTTGTCGGTGACGGTAAGGTAGGCCTCTTCCACTTCGGAGCCATCGCCGGCGACTACGCCGATAGTGGCCCGGTCGATAGCCGGATTCTCATCCACGGTCAGGGTGAAATTGACGGTATTGGCATTGTAGAAGAACGACACGGTGCGCGAGGTGCGGTTGCCGGCCACGTCGCTCACGGCGAAGGTCAGGGTGTGGCGGCCGGTAGCGATACCCTTCACCACGGCGCTCAGGCGGCCGCTGCGCTGGGTGTCGTCAACGCTGATAGCGTCGGTGATGGTGATGGCAGTCTTGCCGTCGAGCAGAAGCGTGGGAGTGTTGCCGAGGTCGGACGAGCGCATATTGAGCGACACATTGTCCTCAAACACCGCTTCCACCACCACATCGCCGGTGATGAAGTCGCCCTCGTGGAATCCCTTGCCGTTGATATACATCTGCTCGATATATGGAGCCTCGGTATCGGCCACGGCTTTCTCCTCATCGTAGGCGAGCATCTGCACGC
>CAMHGU010000196.1 GCA_946184715.1 uncultured bacterium
CCGCGACCCCGACCTTGGCAAGGTCGTGCTCTACCAACTGAGCTATTTTCGCGTTGGCAGGGGGTGTCCCCCGTTTTTGCGTTGCAAAGTTAAGCTCTTTTTTTGAGCCGTGCAACTTTTAACCGCTTTTTTTGCGAAAAATTTTAGCGCGACAGGTCAAAAAATTCACGACGCAGCTTCTCGTCGGCAAAATCGCCGCTGTAATCCACTGTCACAGTGGCGCTATGCTGCTTCTCCACGCCGCGCATCTTCATGCACATATGCTCGCCCGAGCAGGCCACGATGACGCCGCGCGCCTTGAGGGTGCGGGTGAGCACGTCGCATATCTGTGCCGTCAGTCGCTCCTGCACCTGCAGCCGACGCGAGAAGGTGTCCACGATGCGGGCTATCTTCGACAGCCCCACAATCTTCCCGTCGGGGATATACCCCACCGTCACCGTGCCGAAGAACGGCAGGATATGGTGCTCGCAGAGCGAATAGAATTCTATCCCTTTCACAATCACCATCTTGGAGCCTTCGTGCTCGAAGAGCGCCTGCTCCACTATCGGCTCAGGCTGCTCGCGGTAGCCGCGCGTCACCTCGTAGAGCGCCTTGGCGGCGCGCAGCGGGGTCTTGATGAGCCCCTCGCGCTCCGGGTCTTCGCCCACGAGCTCTATGATGGCGCGGTAATGAGCCGCGATGGCGTTGATGGTGTCGGCCGCCGAGGCCGGTATGTTCTTGCTGTGATCCATAAGCGATTATTTGCTGCGCACGTTAATCTTGTCGCGCACCACGCTCGCCTCGCGCGAGTAAGCCGGAATGGCGGCGCGAATCTCGCGAAGCGCGGCCTGCGCCTCCTCCTGGGTGCGGAAGTCGCCCACGCGCACGCGCCACGTAGGCGCCTTGTACATCACGTAGGCGTTCCACTGCGGGAATCGCGCCTGGATGGTGCGCTTGCGCGCCAGTGCGGCGTTGTGGGCCGTCTTCGGATTGTTGTCGGAAAACACTTGAATGCGGTAGCCTATCGACGACTTGAGGCGTCCCTGGCCCGACCCTTCGCCTGCCGACTTGTCGGCATCGCTCTGGGCCGCCTGGGCCGACTCCGTGTTGCTCACGCGCCCATCGAGCCCCTCGGGCTGGCTGATCTCCACGCCCTGGCGCCTGAGGTAATCGACGATGGAGCTGTCGGCCGGCTCTTGCGCCGAGAGGCAAGCCGCCGTGCCCGCCACCGCGAGCGTCAGCATTAAGATGCGAAGCAGTGTCTTCATAGCGAAGCGTTTAATTAGATTGAAAGCAACCGAGGAGCCGCGCGCCGCTGCGGCCGGCGGCCCCGTGGTTGCGATTCGGATTATGGCTTATCAGAAAGCGGTCACGATACCCATAAACGAGGCCGCGTCGAGCGAAGCGCCGCCTATGAGGCCGCCGTCAACATCGGGCTTGGCGAAGAGAGCCGGAGCGTTGCTCGGCTTGCAGCTGCCGCCGTAGAGAATCGTGGTGTCGTCGGCCACCACCTCGCCGTACTTCTCGGCGATGGTTTTGCGGATGAAAGCGTGCATCTCCTGAGCCTGGTCGTCGGTGGCTGTCTTGCCGGTACCGATAGCCCACACGGGCTCGTAGGCAAGCACGATCTGCCCGAAGTCGGCCTCGCTGAGGTTGAAGAGCGACTTCTCAATCTGCTCCTTCACCACGTTGAGATACGTGCCATTCTCGCGCTGCTCGAGCACCTCGCCCACGCAGAAGATCACCTTCAGCCCGTTCTCGAGAGCCAGAAGCACCTTCTCGCGCAGTGTCTCGGCAGTCTCGCCATAGTACTGGCGACGCTCCGAGTGACCCAGAATCACATATTTGGCGCCCGTCGAAGCCACCATAGCGGCCGACACTTCGCCCGTGAAAGCACCGCTCTTCTTATCGGCGCAGTTCTCGGCGCCCAGGCCCAGCTTGTTCTGGTCGATCACGGCATCGATAGCCGTCAGGTGAGTGAACGGCACTGCGATTACCACGTCACATTTCACCGTGGCGTCCTTAAGAGCTTCATTTACTTCCTTTGCGAGCTTTACGCCTTCAGGCACTGTAGTATTCATCTTCCAGTTGCCTGCTACGATATTCTTTCTCATTGCTTCTATAATTATATAATGTAGGTTTCAGTTTTCACTATCGATGCTACCCTCGGCGTGCCATCGAAGCACCCGCCGGTTTGCGCCGCAAAGTTACTAATTATTTACCATTACCGCAACTACAATTATTCACCCTCGCCCCGCCCCGACCAGTCAGAACAGCTCGAGCTGCTGTCCGGGCGCCGACGGTTTCTGCGGCTTGGCCTTGCTGAACACCTTGATGTCGGCAAACTGCCTGTCGGTAAGCGTCAGAATCACCACGTTACCTTCTTCAGGCAAGAAATGCTCCACCCGCTTGAGATGAGCCTCGGCATTCTCCCTGCTTGGGCAATGGCGCACGTACACAGAGAATTGGAACATCGTGAATCCGTCGCCCACGAGGTTCTTGCGAAACAATGCCGCATGCTTGCGCTGCTTTTTAGTTTCGGTAGGGAGGTCGAAAAGCACAAACACCCACATAATACGATATTCGCTGAAACGGTCAATCACATCTGGGGATAGAGTATTGAGCGAGCCTCGCCGCTGTAGCACTTCATCAGCGACTTAGCCGTGACGTCGATAGCGACCATCATCGGGCGGCGCTTCCCTCCTATCATCACCTCTTGCGTAGTGAGCGAGAGCAGCTGCCGTTTAATCTCCGGCAGCAGTAGCGGAAACTGCTCCTCGCCGTCGGGGTCGTGCATCTGATCCACGGCCACATCCACATAGGGCCGGTAAGGCTCCATTATGTCGTCGGCGAGGCAATAGGCATTGTAGCGGTTGTGGTGATGAATGCCGAGGGTGGGCAGCAAGCCGGCCGCCACTAAGGCGCGGGCGGTCATCGCCCTCACTATAGCGTAGCCGTAGTTGAGCAGATTGTTGGGCGGCACGCCCTCACGGTCGCGCACGAAGTCGGGGATCAGCTCGCCGTAGAGGGCGCGCCAGTAGTAGGCGGCAGCGCGGCCCTCGAGGTTGTCGGCATCGCCGGAGCGCACGTCGGCGGCCCACCGCATCATCGGGCGCAGGTCGATATGCCGTAGCCGCTGCAGCGCCTTGGCTTGGTTGCGTATCTTGCTCTGAATGGTCTGCTGCCATAGCTGCTTGCGCAGCGGCACGGAGCTGTTCACCTGCGCGTTGAACCGTTCGCTTTGCAGCAGATTGCCCGACAGCGGCAGCAGCAGCCCCGCCGGCAGATGGTGGCTGTCGCAAGTCACCAACGCCACACAGTTGTCGAGCATCGCGGCTATAGCTTGGTGGGTGATGGTTATCTGCTGATGGTCGAGAACCACCACCCCCAAGTCTTCTATCGGTAGCGTAACTTTTTCTCGGGTGCCTTCCGGAAAAGTGCACACCAGCTGCCGATTGGCAAGCGACAGCCTCACCGGATTGCCGAAATATATGGTACGCTTTATCATCTCATTTCTCTCCGGCAGGGTCG
>CAMHGU010000197.1 GCA_946184715.1 uncultured bacterium
CTGCCCGCTGCGATTTTATGGGGCGTTTTGGCGGAAAATCGGATTTTTAGCCGTAACTTCGTAGGCTCAAAGCCGGCCGTTCCGGCTTGCAACCTAATGATATGAAACTCAACTACCGACTTCTGATAATCAGCGCGGCCATCGTCACGGCCCTCACGGCCGTAAGCCAATCGGCCAAGAGCAAGGCCACCGAGACGCCCGACCCCGACGAGAGCTTCGACTATGCGGCCTATGCTCGCAATCAAGCCATCTACAACGCCGTGATGCGCGACCTTACCACCTACTACGTCGATACCATCGACACCGATAAGGCCACCCGCAATGCCATCGACGCGATGCTCTACGACCTCGACCCCTACACCGAGTATATTCCCGAGAGCGAGCAGGACGACCTCGAAGCGCTCAACTCGGGCGAATACGGCGGCATCGGCTCTTACATTATGCAGCGCAAAGAGGGCGGGGTGTATGTGTCGGCGCCCTATGAGGGCAGCCCCGCCGAGCGTGCCGGGCTGCGCGCCGGCGACCGCTTTATCGCCATCGACGGCGACACCGTCGCCACGTGGACTACCGAGCGCGTCAGCGCCCGCCTCAAAGGCGAAGCCCACTCCACCGTCAAGGTGACGATGCAGCGCCCCTATGTGGCCGATAGCATCTACTCCGTGGCAATAATGCGCGAGAAAATCAAGATGACGGCCGTGCCTTACTATGGAGTGCAGCACGGCACGATAGGATATATCGCCCTCACCACCTTCAACGGCAACGCCTACGAGGAGGTGCGACAGGCGCTGATAGAGCTGAAGAAGAACCCGGCCGTGAAGCAGATAGTGCTCGACCTCGCCGGCAATGGCGGCGGACTGATGGAGAGCGCCGTGCAGATAGTGGGGCTCTTCGTGCCCAAAGGCACCGAGGTGCTCACCACCCGCGGCCGCCTGAAGCAGAGCGAGCGCACCTATCGCACGCCCATCGAGCCCGTCGATGATAAGATACCGCTGGCCGTGCTTATCGACGGCGGCTCGGCAAGCGCCTCGGAGATTGTGGCCGGCGCGCTCCAGGATATCGACCGAGCCGTAATCATCGGCTCGCGCTCCTACGGCAAGGGCCTCGTGCAGACCGCCCGCCCCGTGCCTTACAATGGAATACTTAAACTTACCACTGCCAAATATTACATACCCAGCGGTCGACTCATTCAAGCCATCGACTACTCGAGGCGTAACGACGACGGCTCCGTAAAGCGCACCCCCGATAGTCTCACCCACACGTTCCGTACCCTCCACGGACGGGAGGTGCGCGATGGCGGTGGTATCACGCCCGACATCGCCGTGCAATTCGACAGCGCGCGCAGCCGCCTGCTCTACAACCTCTTGCGCGAAAACCGAATCTTCGACTTCGCCACGCGCTACCGCGCCGAGCACCCGTCGATAGCGCAGCCCGAGGAGTTTGAAATCACCGATGAGCTTTACGCCGACTTCAAGCGCTTCGTAGTGGCCGACTCGCTCTCCTACGACCGTCTCACCGACCGCGCCCTGACCACCCTGCGCGACGCCGCCTCGGCCGAAGGCTATCTCACCGACTCGGTAAAGGCGCAGCTCGACCGCCTTGAGGCCTCGCTCAAGCACGACACCGGCCTCGACCTCGACGTGCAGAAGCAGCAGATTATCCCTTACCTCGCCGACGAAATCGTGGGCCGCTACTACTACGAGCGCGGCCGCCGCATCCAGGCCCTGAAGGTCGATAAGGCGCTCCAGCGCGCCGCGCTGCTCTTCGCCACCCCGGGCGAATACGAGAAAATCCTCAGGCCTTAATCGCGGCTACCTCTTTCGGGAGAGCCGGCTTTTCACTAACTTTGCAGAAAATTTTACGCAGCGATGAAGATATTTACTACCGAAGATATACGACAGATTGACCGATACACCCTTGAGAACGAGCCTATTGCGTCGATCGACCTGATGGAACGCGCCGCGCAGGCCATAGCCTGCGAAGTAATCAGCCGCTGGCTGCCCAACCGCCGCATCGTCATCTTTGCCGGACCCGGCAACAACGGCGGCGACGCCCTCGCCGTGGCGCGGCTGCTCATCGAGCAGGGCTACAAGGCCGTGGAGGTGTTCCTCTTTAATATCGGCGGTAATAAGATTTCGGCCGAGTGCCGCACCAACAAGGAGCGCCTGCAGGCGCTCGGCGACGTGGATTTCACCGAAGTGGTCAACGACTTCAATCCGCCCTATCTCTCCAAGAGCGACATCGTAATCGACGGCCTCTTCGGCGCCGGCCTCCGCGACCCGCTCAAGGGCGGCTACGCCGCGATGATTCGCTACATCAACGAGAGCGGCGCCTACGTGGTGTCGATCGACGTGCCCTCGGGCCTCTTCGGCGAGTGGAACGACAAGAACGACCGCCACAACATCGTCAACGCCCACCTCACGCTCGCCCTCCAATTCCCGCGCTTGGCTTTCTTCTTCGCTGAGAACCACACCTTCGTGGGTGAATGGAAGGTGCTCGACATCGAGCTGAGCAAAGAGGCGATAAGCACACTGCCGTCGGATATCTACCTTGTGGAGCGCGAGGACGTGCACCGCAAGCTGCGCCATCGCAAGCTCTTTGCCAACAAATACGACTTCGGGAGCCTGATGCTCGTGGCCGGCAGCTACGGAATGATGGGCGCCGCCGTGCTCTCGGCAAGGGCCGCGATGCGTACCGGTTGCGGCCTCGTCACCGTCCACGCCCCGCGTTGCGGTATGCTCACGATGCAAACCGCCGTGCCCGAGGCCATCTTCGACCCCGATAAGCACGACATCATCACGAGCGACATCGCCCTCAAGCACAACTACAGCACCATCGCCATAGGCCCCGGCATCGGCACCAACGCCGCCACCATCGACGCCCTCGAGAAGTTCCTCATCAACTCCAAGGCCCCGTGCCTCCTCGATGCCGACGCCCTCAACTGCCTCGAGCAGCGCCGCAACCTGCTCAACTCCCTGCCCATTATGAGCGTGCTCACGCCCCACGCCCGCGAGTTTGAGCGCCTCTTCGGCGAGTATTACACCGATGAGGACCGCGTCAAGAAAGCGCTCGAGACTGCCCGCTACTACAATATTATCATCGTGCTCAAAGGCCACTACACCAAGACGGTGTTCCCCGACGGCAAGATCTACATCAACCACAGCGGCAATGTGGGCATGGCCACCGCCGGAAGCGGCGACGTGCTCACCGGCGTAATCGGCTCGCTTATGGCGCAGGGCTACCGCCCGGAGGTGGCTGCCGTCCTCGGCGTTTTCCTCCACGGCTACGCCGGCGACCTCGCCGCCGCCCAGCTCGGCACCTACTCCCTCACCGCCTCTGACATCATCGACTTCCTCCCCAAAGCCATCATCGACACTATGGCCGACAAATAACCGGCCCCGCCCGGCCGCCACGCTGATTGCAAAGCACGCTGCGCGTGGAAATTTT
>CAMHGU010000198.1 GCA_946184715.1 uncultured bacterium
AGTAATCGGAGTAATCGGAGTAATCTGAGTAATCAGAGTAATCGGACTGGTCGGACTGGTCGGACTGGTCGGAGGGGGCGAGGGGAGCGGCGGAGGGGTCGGAGGGGGCGGTGGCGGTGGTGAGGGCGGCGAGGTGGGCTTGGGCGAGGGAGCGGCGGGCGGAGCGGGGGAGGGTAGGGTCGCAGTAGGCGATGTAGCGGTGGCCGGTGAAGGGCATGGCGATGACGTCGGCGATGGGGGTCATGGGGTCGATGACGGGCTTGACGGCTTTGAGCGACTGCTTCATAGCGGCAATGACGATGCGCTCGAGGCGTTCGGTCTTGACGGTGGTGCGCTCGCTGTTGTGGCATCGGATGGGGATGATGCGGTCGATGCCCACCTCGGTGCATTTCTCGGCCATCCACTCGAGTCGTTCCATCATCTTGGTGGGGGCGATGGCTACTACGATGCGGCAGCCCCAGTGGGTCGGCTCGGAGTGGGAGCTGAGGACTTCGAGGGCGCAACGCTTGGGCGAGGCTTGGCTGATGCGGCAGCGGTAGATGGTGCCGCGGCCGTCGATGGCTTCGAGCTCGTCGCCTTCGCGGAGGCGGAGCACGCGCACGGCGTGGGCGGCTTCGTCGGGCGGCAGCTCGCCGGTGGTGGCTATATCGGGGGCGTAGAAGCGATGCATTTTAAGTATCTAAGGTAACATTATGATTAACAAACGGCTCGTGAGATATCAGTTACTTGCATAGTCGCTACAAGGGTCGCGCTGCGCGCGAGAAATTTCTAAAAAATATTTCAAAAATAATTTTCAATTCAATTGACTTGAGACCGATTGCTTCGCGAACCGCATCTATGGGAATGATTGAAAAAGGGGGATGCAGCGATGCGGCGCATCCCCCACGGATGATATCGGTTGTGATTTATTTGGCGAGCTTAGCGGCTTCCTCTTTGCGGGGGTCTTTGAAGATGATGAGGAACGACACAGCCACTACGAGGGCGTAGCTGGCGAAGGTGAGCCAGGAGGTTTGCCAGCCGGCGATTTGAGCCAGCGGCTCGGTCTGGCTATAGACGAAGTGGTTGACAATGGCTTGGGCCGAGAGGGTGCCGATGGTGGCGCCGATGCCGTTGGTCATAATCATAAAGAGGCCTTGTGCCGAGCTGCGGATTGAGGGGTCGGTCTGGGTATCGACATAGAGTGCGCCCGATACGTTGAAGAAATCGAACGCTACGCCGTATACGATGCAGGAGAGGATGAAGAGGGTGACGCCGGGGAATCCGGGGTCGCCAATTCCGAAGAAGCCGAAGCGGAACACCCAAGCGAACATCGACATCAGCATTACGTTCTTGATGCCGAAGCGCTTCATGCAGAATGGGATGAGGAGGATGCAGAGCGTCTCGCTCATCTGCGAGATAGAGATTAGGGCGTTGGGGTGCTGAGCGGCAAAGGCGTCTTTATATTGCTCAATGCTTTCGAAAGCGCTGATGAAGGGGTTGGCAAAGCCGTTGGTAATCTGGAGCGACACGCCGAGGAGCATCGAGAAGATGAAGAAGATGGCCATTTTCTTCTGCTTGAAGAGCGTGAATGCGCGGAGGCCGAGGATATCGACAAGCGAGTTGGAGCCTTTGGCGGTGGAGGTGGGGCACTTAGGCATCGTGAGGGCGTAGAGGGCGAGGACGAGGCTGAGGCCGCCCGACACTACAAACTGCCAGGGGGTGTGCTGCAAGCCGGTGAAGTCGACGGTGAGCATAGCGCAGATGAAGCCGATGGTGCCGAACACGCGCAGCGGCGGGAAGTCCTTGACGGTGTCCATTCCGGCCTTGGTGAGGGCGTTGAAGCCCACGGAATTAGAGAGGCCGATGGTGGGCATAAAGAAGGCCACGCTGAGGGTGTAGAGCGTGAAGAGCGGGGCCATCTGCACGGCGTCGCCGGCCTGATTGGCGTAAAGTCCGGCGGCAATCATAGCGGCGCCGGCGATGATGTGGGAGATACTGAGCACGCGCTGAGCTTGAATCCAGCGGTCGGCCACGATGCCGATAAGCGCGGGCATAAATAGCGATACGATACCTTGCACGGCATAGAACCAGCCGATGTGCTCGCCCATTCCGGCCTTAGCCAGATAGCCGCCCATAGAGGTGAGGTAAGCGCCCCACACGGCAAACTCCAGGAAGAGCATCAGGGCCAGTCGGATGCGAAGATTGAGATTCTTCATAGTAATAGCTTGTTTTAAGGTTTATTTGATTTAGATTATAAAGTCATAATTACAAACGTAATCGCAAATATAGCGAAAAAATGTGAAAATCCACCCACTCCCGTCATTTTTCTGCCGATGGGCGGGCGCAATGCCGCCGGCAACGCCGCCGGCGGCGACACACGGCTCGGCGCGAGAAACGCCGTCATCTCCGGCTCCAGCAGTGCCTTGTTTCCCAAGTACTCTATCACGAATGCTCGATAATGGCCATCATCTCGGCCGGGGTAACAACTATGGGCGTGCGAGGGAAATGCTTGATATTCCCAGTCACCACGTAGGCATCGTCTTTCGACAGCGCCACTTCATAGAACACAACATCTTTTGGGTCGAGGAAATGCTCGCCGGCACTCACTCGCTTTGAGTTCAATCCCCTTGCAACTATAAGGCTGATGATGCCATCTATCAACTCCGATGGGAATCCGAACTTTGCACGTTTAAGCACATTATTGTACTCCGCGATTATTTCGTCATTGTATAGTGGTGTGATTCTCATTTGTGAAAACACCATATCGAGCACACGCGCGGTTGCCGCATCTCGGTTCCTTGTCAGCAATGCCGAGACAATAACGTTGGTGTCGATAACTGCAAATATAGTTGCCATAATACCTAATTGCGTTCATCGGCTTTTTCGCGCGCCAGGCGTATTTCTTCGTTAATCTCGTCAAGAGTCATTTCAGGGAACTTACCCTGCACTGCCATTTCACGCAATTTACGGAATGCTGTGAGGCCGTCAACAGGCTCATTCTCTTGTGGTGCGCTGATTTCAAAGGGGATGCGACGGCTGCGGACCACCGCGTTCACAAAAATGTTCATCGCAGTGTTGGCGCTCATGCCAAACTCCGAACAGAGCTGGTCAAAAATCTGCTTCTGTTTTGAGTCCACACGGACTGTCATTGATACTTGTGCCATAATATCTTTTATTTTAATCACTGTGATTGCAAATTTACGCCACTATGATGTAAAATACAAACATTTTGCCATTAAAATCTTTCGCAATTCAGTTTGCAGGATAAAACGTAGGAAATTAGGGGGAAATTATGGGGGAATTCCCTCTAACGTGAATTAATAGAGATTTTATACTGACTTGTCGCGGAGGGCGATCTTGTCGGCTTTTGGCTGAGAGGCGGGATCAGGTGGTGGGGTGGGATTTGGCTTGGATGGCGCGCTGGATTTCGGCGGCGTACTCGTATTTTTCTTGA
>CAMHGU010000199.1 GCA_946184715.1 uncultured bacterium
TCGTCGATTTCGGTGAGCTGGAAGGCGCGGTTGAACTCGAGGTCGAGGCCGTTGCTGATCTTCACGTCGTAGCCGCCGCGGTTCTGGTCGATTTCTACAACGAAGGTGCCGGGGAACTGGGCGTTGATTTGGGTCTTGATTTGGGCGGGCACAATGGCGTCGGGCACTTGCGCGAAGCGGCAATCGACGCTTTTCCAGTTGCCGCGCTTGTCAAATTCGACCTTCTCGCCCGTTTGGTAGTAGATGGTGTAGTCGTCCCAGTCCATAGTCACGGTGAGGGGCACTTTATCGGCAAAGTGCTGCTTGTGGAAGGCTTGGGCGGGGGCGGGCAGCTGTGCAAACGTCACCACCCGGTCGTCGTCGGCTTTGATGCTGAATGTCAGGGTCAGCATAGCCAGGCAGAGTAAGAGTAACTTTTTCATTGATATAAGTGATTAGATGTTATGGGGGGCAATTAAGGGCTTAGTCGTCCATCTCTTTGATGGCGCCTTGCTTGTTGAATTTCAGCTCGAGGCCGTTGGCCAGCTCCACCTCGTAGCCCCAGCTTTCCTTGTCGATTTTGGTCACTACCACGGCCGGGAAGTTGGCGGTGAGCGTAGCGGCCACGGGGGCGGGAATCAGCTGTGTGGGCACTGCGCGCATCTGAGTGTTGATTTTGTCCCACTCATTGGAGGTGTCGAAGTTGATCTCGGTGCCGTCGGCCAGGAACACGTCGTATTTCCACGTGAACCAGTCGAGGTCTTTCTGGGCATAGAGTATGTTCTGGCCGGGGAAGTTGGTGCTTACGAAGGCCTGCACCTGCTGCGGCAGCTGGGCCGGAGCCACGGCAATGTCCTCAGCCAATTCGTGGGTGGCCACCAGGCCGCCTATCACCACCACTGCGGCCACTGCCGAGATAATAATAGCTTTTGATTTCATCGTTGTCGTTTCGTATTATGGTAAGTTATTCTTTCCTAATTATATACACACCGCAAATATAGTAAAGAAATATCGGGTTTCAGCTCGTCGTTTCGTTAAAAGTTATCATAGCTGCTCGCTCGGAGGGGGGCGAAGTTATTAACAGGCGAGGGGAGTTATCAACAATTTAAGCTTTTTTGAGGGCTTCGAGGAGTGAAAATCGGTAATAAATTAATTCCTTTGCAGCCGAAAACTCAACAAATCACTCAACGCTATGAGCAAAATCATCGCAATAGCCAATCAGAAAGGCGGCGTGGGCAAGACCACGACGGCCATCAACCTTGCGGCGTCGCTGGCCGTGGAGGGGCGCAAGGTGCTCCTCATCGATGCCGACCCGCAGGCCAACGCCACATCGGGCCTGGGGCTGGACCCCAAGAAGCTGAGCGGCTCCATCTATGAATGTCTGGTCGATGACTATCCGCTGAAGGGTGCCGCCACGCCGTCGCCTCTCGAGAATCTGTACGTGGTAGGCTCGCAAATCGACCTTGTGGGCGCCGAGCTGGAGCTTATCGAGAAGCCCCACCGCGAGCGCGTGCTCGCCGAGCTGCTGAAGCCCGTGGCCTCCGACTACGACTATATCTTCATCGACTGCTCCCCCTCGCTGGGGCTTATCACCGTCAATGCCCTCACGGCAGCACAGTCGGTCATCATCCCCGTGCAGGCCGAATATTTCGCCCTCGAAGGCATCAGCAAGCTGCTCAACACCATCCGCATCATCAAGACGAAGCTCAACCCCGGTCTTGAAATCGAAGGCTTCCTGCTGACGATGTACGACGCGCGCCTGCGCCTGGCCAATCAGATCTACGAAGAGCTGAAGTCGCACTTCGGCAATATGGTATTCGACACGGTCATTCCCCGCAACATCAAACTCAGCGAGGCCCCGAGCCACGGGTTGCCGGCCATTCTCTACGACCCGGCCAGCCGCGGCGCCATCAGTCATCAGCAGCTCGCCAAGGAGCTTCTCCAGCGCAATCATTCACGATAATCACTACTCAAATCTATGGCACAGAAACGCAATGCCCTCGGGCGAGGCCTCGACAGCCTCATTTCGATGGACGACATACAGACCTCCGGCTCCTCGGCCATCAACGAGATATCCATCGCGCTCATAGAGCCAAACCCTGACCAGCCCCGCAAGAGCTTCGATGAGGAGGCGCTCGACGAGTTGGCGGCCTCAATCCGCGAGCTGGGTATCGTGCAGCCGTTGACGCTGCGCGCTTTGGGCGAAGGCCGTTATCAGATTATCAGCGGCGAGCGACGCTACCGGGCGGCGCAGCGCGCCGGCCTCACCTCGGTGCCGGCCTATGTGCGCACCGCCAACGACGCCGAGCTTACCGAGATGGCCCTCATCGAGAACATCCAGCGCGAGGACCTCAACGCCATCGAGATCGCGCTCACCTTCCGCAAGCTCATCGACCAGTACAATCTCACCCAAGAGCGACTGAGCGAGCGCATCGGCAAGAAGCGCGCCACGATAGCCAACTTCCTCAGGCTGCTGCGCTTGCCGGCCGAGGTGCAGCTCGGGCTGCGCGACCACCGCGTGGAGATGGGCCACGCCCGCGCGCTGTTGAGCCTCGACTCGGCCAAGGACCAGCTCCGCCTCTACAACGAGACCGTGAAGCGCGGCCTCTCGGTGCGGCAGGTGGAGGAGATGGCTCGGGCTATCAACAGCGAGAATGCCGAGCCGGCCGATGAAGCCGCCAAGAAGCCGGCGCGCCGCTCCGCCAAGGAGTTCCAAACCATCAGCCGCAGCCTCTCGGCGCGCTTCGGCACCGACGTCAAGCTCCAAGTCAACGCCTCCGGCGCCGGCAAAATCACAATTCCCTTCGCTGATGAGGCGCAACTCTCAAATTTAATCGCTATCTTTGACCGTCTCAAATCGTAATACCGATGCGGCTACGGCTTCTATATATCATCATCGCCTGCCTTGCGGCACTCCCGCAGGGTGCTTTGGCGCAAGCCGTGCCGCACGATTCGCTCGCCATCTCGCTTGAGCGCACCGAAGTGCTCACCGATGCCGAGCTTTACCGGCGCGACTCGCTCAAGCACGCGCAGGACTCGCTTCTCTTTCTCGGCGTGCCTAAGGAGCTGCTTGAGGCCGATAGCATAGCGCTGGCCGCCGCGGAGCCGTGGGACGAGCGGTTCAACCCCGACCCCACGCGCGCCCTGTGGATGTCGGCCCTCTTCCCGGGGCTGGGCCAGGTGTACAACCGCCGCTACTGGAAATTGCCCATCATCGCCGGCGGCTTCGTGGGCCTTGCCTATGCCATCACCTGGAACAACCGAATGCTCAACGACTACGCGCGCGCCTATCGCGACATCCTCGACAACGACCCCAATTCCCGCTCCTATATGGACTTCTTCCCGTCCACCTTCAGGGAGGAAGACCTGGACACGGCGTGGCTGACGCGCATTCTCAAGTCGCGGCGCGATTTCTACCGCCGCAATCGCGACCTCTCCAT
>CAMHGU010000200.1 GCA_946184715.1 uncultured bacterium
ATGTCGATTTCAATCGACGGACGTGAGGTGACGCTCACCGCGCAAAAAGCAGGGCGGCAAGGCAATGCCTTCGTCATCGACTTCGAATGGACTGGCGGGGTCACATTCGCTTCGATTCTCGATGCGGTGGGCGAGATTCCCATTCCGCCGTATCTGAATCGTGGCACCGAGCAGAGCGACAGCATTGACTATCAGACCGTTTACGGCCACATCGAGGGTAGCGTGGCGGCACCAACTGCCGGCTTGCACTTCTCGGAGGCTGTTCTTAAGGCTCTCGCCGACAAAGGAATAGAGCGGGCCGAGCTGACGTTGCACGTGGGGGCCGGCACTTTCCAGCCGGTGAAGAGTGAGGCAATAGGCGGCCACGCGATGCATACTGAGAGCATCGCCGTGACACGCACCGTGCTGCTGCAGCTGCTCCGCGCTCGTGGGCCTATCGTGGCCGTAGGTACAACATCGGTGCGTACCCTCGAGTCGCTCTTTTACATCGGCGCTATGCTCAAGGCAAACCCCGAAGCCTCGCCCGAGCAGCTCGTGGTGCCGCAGTGGATGCCCTATGAGCAGAAGGTGGAGATGCCTGCAAGTGAGGCCCTGAACGCTATCATCGCCTGGATGGACAGCCACGGCACCGACACCTACGTGGGCAGTACGCAGATAATGATTGTGCCATCTTTCCGTTTCCGCATTGTCGATGCTATGGTGACCAACTTCCACCAGCCGCAATCCACGCTGCTCTTGCTGGTGTCGGCGTTCATCGGCGACGACTGGCGCAAGCTGTATCGCCACGCCCTCGACTCCGACTATCGATTCCTAAGCTATGGCGACGCTCAGTTGCTGTGGCGCAATAACGACGCAACACCTAATCAATTATGAACCTATATAAGACATTACTTTCCCTACTCGCCGTGGCGATGATAGCTCCGGCGTGCCATTCGCAATCATCAACCGGCGGCAATGCCGCCCCCGAGCCCGCGCCTCGCGCCGTCCAAGAAGCTCCTAAATCGCGCGTAGATACCATCACGGTGCATAGCGTGGCTATGAATAAGGATATCAAGAGCATTGTGATACTCCCGGCGAGCTATCAGGCCGACGACAACGCGCGCTTTGCCTCGGTGTATCTCCTCCACGGCTTCGACGGCACTTATAAGGATTGGCTCGCCCATAAGCCCGACCTCACCGCGCAAGCCGATGAGCTGGGGCTTATCATCATCTGCCCCGACGGGCAGGACAGCTGGTACTTCGACTCTCCCGTGGATAAGAAAATGCGCTTCGAGACCTATATAGGCAGCGAACTCGTGAACGCTATCGACTCGCTCTATCGCACTCGCGACGACCGCCGCTTTCGCGCCATCACCGGGCTGAGCATGGGCGGCCACGGCGCCTTCTGGGTAGGAGTGCGCCACCCCGACACCTTCAGCGGCATCGGCAGCATGAGCGGTGGCCTCGACATCACGCTCCATCCCCGCTCCTGGAAAATCCCCGACCGCCTCGGCCCATTCGCGGCCAATCAAGCGCGCTGGAAAGAACATTCGGCTATAGGGCTGGTGCCAAAAATTGGCAAAGGACAATTCGACATCATCATCGATTGCGGCATCAGCGACATTATGATAAAGGACAACGAGGCAATGCACAAGGCGCTCGTGGCGGCCGGCATTGACCACGATTATATCTCGCGCCTCGGCAATCATTCCTGGAAATACTGGTGCAAAGCCGTGGAGCTGCAACTCGACTTCTTCCACAACGCCTTCAAGCGCGCCGAAGAGGCTAACGACAAAACCCCGCAAGCGAAATGAACGTGACTGTGTATTGCTCCTCCCGCGCCGAAGTGGCCGAGGAGTATAAGGCTACTGCCCGCATCGCGGGCGATGTGATTGGGAAGGCGAGCGCTACGCTCGTGTATGGCGGCGTCGATGCCGGAATGATGCACCTCACCGCTGAGGCTGCCTCGGCTTACGGCACGCATATCGTGGGCATAGTGCCCTCGGTGTTCCGCAGCCGTGCCGACCGCCTCCTCACCGAGCTGGTGACCGCCTCGCAACTCAGCGACCGCAAGCAGGAGATGCTCTACCGTGGCGACCTCTTTGTGGTGCTCCCCGGCGGGCTCGGCACCATCGACGAGTGGATGACCACTCTCGCCGAGCTCGAAATCAGCGGCGACCGCCGCCGCAAAATCATCGTGGCCAATATCAACGGCATCTTCGACCACGTAATAGCCCAGCTCCAATCTATCGCCGGCTCGCCCTTCGCGCGCGGCGACTTCTTCGGCATCAACATCATAGCCGGCAGCGCCGAAGAGTTTCGCTCTACGCTTACCGACCATATCACAAACTTCAAATCCAAATAGCGATGAAAAAATCGGCCCTTTACACCACCACCGGCGATGCCGGCACCACCTCGCTCGTAGGCGGTCAGCGCGTGAGCAAAGCCTCAGCGCGCCTCGAGTCCTACGGCACTGTCGATGAGCTTAACTCCCACGTAGGCCTTATCGTTGCTTCGGCCGAATTGCCCACCGACGAGCGCCAGTTCCTGCTGCGTGTGCAGTCGAAACTGTTCAATCTCGGCGCCTATCTCGCCACCGAGTCCAAGCCCGAGGCCCCGGCCACGCTCTATGGCCTCAACGATGACGACGTGGCAGCAATAGAGCAGCGCATCGATGCCCTCGATGAAGCTTGCCCGCGTGTTCACGCCTTCGTCCTCCCCACTGGCACCGCCCTCGCGGCCCACGTCCACATAGCCCGCACAGTAGCGCGACGCGCCGAGCGTTGCATCGTGGCTCTCGCCGCCGAAGCCCCGGTAGAGCCTCTCGCGCTACGCTATATCAATCGTCTCAGCGACTATCTCTTTATTCTCGCCCGCTTTGTCAACATCGACGCCCAATGTGATGAAATTTTTTGGCAGAAAGATTGACAATTACAAAATGTTATACTACTTTTGCGCCACGATAGAGCATAAGCCCTTATCGCGACAGGATTTATTAAGTATAACCAATTAAACTACAGAGCATTAGAGATATGTATTGGACATTGGAACTCGCATCAAAGCTCGAAGACGCTCCCTGGCCCGCTACCAAGGAAGAACTCATCGACTACGCTATGCGCTCCGGCGCGCCCCTCGAAGTGATTGAAAACCTCCAAGAGATGGAAGACGAGGGCGAAACCTACGAATGCATTGAAGATATTTGGCCCGACTACCCCTCCAAAGAAGACTTCTTCTTCAACGAGGACGAGTATTAAAGCCTGCTTTTAGGTTTAAGCAATTAAATACCAGCGAGATAGACAATTTTTATTTGTTTGTCTCGCTGGTGTTTTTATAGCGAAAAAAGTTCAATTACACTCCGCTCTATGCCAGTGGTAAGGAACCCAGCATTGATGAGCAGGACGTTTACCGCATAGAAATA
>CAMHGU010000201.1 GCA_946184715.1 uncultured bacterium
GTGATAAAGAGCAAGGCACCGCCGGAGGGGCAGTGCCTTTATGTTTTGTTTTGAGGAATTGTTAATTTGAAGTTATTCGGCTGCGGGAGCTTCTTCAGCAGCGGGAGCTTCGGCGGCTTCGGCTTCAGCCTTAGCGGCGGCTTCGGCGGCGGCCTTAGCGGCGAGCTCTTCAGCGCGCTTCTTAGCTACAGCCTCGGCGCGAGCCTTGTTCTTAGCGGCTTCGGCCTCGAGGCGCGACTTCTGGTCGGCCTTCTTGGCGTCGTTGAGCTTAGTGACAGCGGCAGCGCGAGCAGCGTCTTTCTTAGCCTTCCACTCGTCGAAGCGGCGCTTAGCCTCTTCTTCGGTGAAAGCACCTTTCTTCACACCGCCCTGGAGATGCTTCATCAGCATCACGCCTTCGCGAGAGAGGATACTACGTACGGTGTCGGTAGGAATTGCACCACAGTTAACCCAATACAAAGCACGTTCGAAATTGAGGCTTATTGTAGCAGGATTCGTGTTCGGGTTGTAAGAACCAATCCTTTCAATAAAACGACCATCTCGTGGTGCCCTGCTATCGGCGATTACAATGGGATAGAACGCGTAGCCTTTGCGGCCATGACGTTGTAATCTGATTTTAGTTGCCATTAAATGTTAGTTTAAATTGGTTTGTATTAAGTTTTGCGGCGCAAAGGTACGTTTTTCCCGTCAATTATGCAACTTTATAGGTCACAAATTATTTTGGGGCTAAAAAATGGCGGTTTCGAGAGGTGCATTGGAGGGGTTATTCGTCGTCGTCGAGAATCGTCTGATCGCCGGCATATTGACCATCGGCGGTGTAGGCGCGCTCTACGGAGTATCGGCCGCCCTCGGGATGATAGCGGTAGCTGATGGCGTAGATGAGCTGAGTGTCGGCGTCAATACGGCTTACGCCCTCGGTTGAGGGCAGCTGCACCACTTCGCGGCTATCCAAGTCGATAATGTAGGACCAGACGTTGCGCGCGTCGGGGCATCCCTCCACCAGAAGGAGAGTTGACGACCACGGCAGCAAGCACACCTTGTCGATATGCCCCGGAGCGATGGCGTCGTAAGGCACCGCCACCCCGTTGCCGTCGGTCATATCCGCCCAGCGGGCAGGGGCGAGATTGTTGGTGGTGAAGAGCCACATCACCTCCCCACTCTGCTTGAAGCGGAGCCACGCTGAATAGTTGGCTGGCTCGTCGCCGTTGATGAGGTCGGCATAGATCTCCACTTGGTCGTTTTCCCAGCGCTTGAGCGCAGCCGGCGGTATCGTCTCCTCCTCGTCGGAAGGATAGGCAATCGGACCCGAATCGTGATAGACGTGCTTCGCGCCGTCGAACCAATAATGGTGATACCAGTTATCGCCGTTGGGGGCTACCTCTGCCACTACGATTGTGTTGTCGTAATTGTTGCCGAGCGTCACCGTCACGCGGCAGTCGGCGCAGCGGCGGGGGAAGTCGGCAAACGGCACCTCGGTGGGGGTCAACCGCGCTTTGTCGGGGTCATACGAGTAGAAGCACGCCGCCGAGGCGGGGTGAGCGCCGCCCTGCTCCATTACCACGGCGAAGAGCGGATGGCCGCCGGTAGTGTAGTATAGGCGCGCATCGAGCCGCCGCTCCTCGGCGTCGGCACGGTGATAAGTGGCTTGGTTGAAGTCGTCGCAATCGGCTATCACGCAGTCGTCTTCGTAATAAGATTTATCGCCCACGCGAGTGATCAGCTCTTGCGCCAATACCGTAGGCCATTGCTTGTCGAACGCCTTGAGCAGCTGCATCACAGTGGGCTGATTGCCGGCTGTAGCGGTAATCGACGTTCTCTCCCACCCCGCTTGCAGCTCGGCGATGGCGACGGTGGCGGCAATGCCGCTTCGCGGGTACGCGAGAAGCATTACAGCGAGGATTGCGATAAATTGAAGCTTTGCTTTCATAATTGTATGATAATTTGGTGATAATTAGCGAATTACTCAAACTCCACAACAGTGATTCCGGCGCCGCCGAATTGCACGTGCTCATCGTGGAAAGAGCGGATGCCCTTGACGGAGCGCAGGTAGCGGCGTATCTGCTCGCGGAGGATACCATTGCCGGTGCCGTGTAGGATACGAACCACCGACTGGTTGAACTGGATAGCATCGTCGATGAAATAAGTGACGGCCTGCACCGCCTCGTCGGCACGCATACCGCGCACGTCGATATCCTGCTTGAAGGCGAGTTGGCGTCGGCGTATCTCATCGCTGGCGGCGGCGCTCATAGAGCGGTTGCCCTCATCGGCGGCAGGGCGGCGGTCGGTGGCTTGCAGCTTGTCGAGTCGAGTAGTGGTGGTGAGGTTGCCAAAGGTCACTTTGGCCTTCTTCCCCTCGATAGCAGCCACTACGCCCACGGCATTGGAGCCTTCGATAGTGACAAAACTGCCCACGCCTATCTGCTCGGTCTTCGGCTCGGATTGCGGCTTGGAGGCCTTGCGACGATGCCCGGCGGGCGCTTTGAGCTGCGGCACCGGCGAGGCGTCGGCATCGGCAGCGAGGTCGGCGGCAAGCCGGGCTTTGTACTCTTCGAGCTGGCTGCGTATCAGCTTGGTGCGCTCGCGCTCGGCCTGAGCCTCTTTGATTTGGTGGATGGTGCGCTCAATCTGCGCGTTGGCCTGCGCGAGAATCTGCTGCGCCTCGGCGCGCGCCTCGCGAAGGATAGCCTTGCGCTGATGATTGAGCGTATCCACTTCGCTATCGTAGCGATCCACGAGCGATTGCAGGTGCTTATCCTTGGCGTGCACATCGGCCCGCTTGTTCTCCCAGTATCGGCGGTCGCGGGCTATGTCGAGCAGGAACTTGTCGGTATTGATATAGTCGGAGCCCACAATACGCTCGGCCTCCTCGATGATTTCGGTCGGCATACCGCTCTTGCGGGCAATTTCCACGGCGAAGGAGCTTCCCGGGTGACCTATGGCGAGGCTGAACAGCGGCCGCATCAGTTGGCGGTCGTAGAGCATAGCGCCATTGACGAGCCCCGGGGTGGCGTCGGCATACTGCTTCAGGTTCTGATAATGGGTGGTAATGACGCCGAAGCAATGGTTGCGGTTGAGCACGCCAAGCACCGCCTGCGCTATGGCACCGCCAATCAGCGGCTCGGTGCCGCCGCCCATCTCATCGACGAGCACGAGCGAGCGGTGGTTGGCACGGGTGACGAACGTTTTCATATTGCGCAGATGCGAGCTATAGGTGCTAAGGTCGTCCTCAATCGACTGCTCGTCGCCTATGTCGATAAAGATGTCGGCAAAGACGCCCATGTGGGAGTTGTCGTAGAGCAGCGGCAGCATACCGCATTGCATCATATACTGGAGCACGCCCACCGTCTTGAGACACACCGACTTGCCGCCGGC
>CAMHGU010000202.1 GCA_946184715.1 uncultured bacterium
ATTCTTGAATAACTTAAACCTATAAAGCAATGAATGTGAATCAAATGAACCGCGGAGCCGACAATATCCGCATCCTTGTAGCAGCGATGGTCGAGACCGCCAAATCGGGCCACCCCGG
Organism: uncultured bacterium; assembly: GCA_946184715.1. Taxonomy (GTDB): domain Bacteria; phylum Bacteroidota; class Bacteroidia; order Bacteroidales; family Muribaculaceae; genus CAMHGU01. The sequence continues at coordinate 119 of CAMHGU010000202.1, forward strand.
TGGCGCTATGGGCGGTGCCGACTTCATCAACGTGCTCTACTCCAAATACCTGAACTACGACCCCGACGACCCCACGTGGTTCGCTCGCGACCGTTTCTTCCTCGACCCCGGCCATATGTCGACGATGCTCTATTCGGCATTGGCACTCAGTGGTCGCTACACTCTCGACGAGCTGAAGCAGTTCCGCCAGTGGGGTAGTGTCACCCCCGGCCACCCCGAGGTGGATTTCGCGCGTGGCGTGGAGAACACCTCCGGTCCGCTCGGCCAGGGTCACGTGATGGCCGTAGGCTCTGCCATTGCCGAGCGCTTCCTCGCCGCCCGTTTCGGCGATGTCGTAAGTCACAAGACCTACGCTTACATTTCTGATGGCGGTGTGCAGGAAGAGATCTCGCAAGGCGCCGGCCGCATCGCCGGCAAGTTGGGCCTGAGCAACCTCATTATGTTCTACGACAGCAACGACGTGCAGCTCTCCACTATGTGTGATGCCGTGACTTCGGAGGACACCGCTGCCAAGTATCGCGCTTGGGGCTGGAACGTGCTCGAAATCGACGGCACCGACCCCGAGGCCATCGCCGCCGCTCTCGACCAGGCCAATGCCGAAACCGAGCGCCCTTCGCTCATCATAGGTAAGACCATTATGGGCCGCGGTTGCGTCACCGCCGAAGGCGAGAACTTCGAAGGCAAGTGCAGCACCCACGGCAATCCGCTCAGCAAGAGCGGAGCCAGCTATGAGGCTACTATCCGCCACCTCGGCGGCGACCCCGAGAATCCGTTCGTAATCTTCGACGAGGTGAAGCAGCTCTATGCCGACCGCCGCGCCGAGCTTAAAGCTGCCGCCAAAAAGCGCAAAAACGAAAGCGAGGCGTGGGCTCAGGCTCATCCGCAACTCGCCGCGCAGCTCGCCGATTTCATCGCCGGCAAACTCCCCGACATCGACTTTGGCGCTATCCAGCATAAGCCCAACGATGCCACTCGCTCGGCTTCGGCCACCGTGCTCAGCGTGCTCGCCGAGAAGGTGAAGAATATGATAGTGTCGAGCGCCGACCTCGCCAATAGCGATAAGACCGACGGCTTCCTCAAGAAGGTGGGCGAATTTACCAAGGGCGACTTCTCGGGCGCCTTCCTGCAAGCCGGCGTGGCCGAGCTTACGATGGCCTCGATAATGAACGGTATCGCTCTCCACGGCGGCCTTATCGGCGCTTGCGGCACATTCTTCGTGTTCTCCGACTACATCAAGCCGGCCGCTCGCATCGCCGCTCTGATGGAAGTCCCCGTGAAGTATATCTGGACCCACGACTCCTTCCGCGTGGGCGAAGATGGCCCCACCCACGAGCCCGTGGAGCAAGAGGCTCAAATCCGCCTGATGGAAGAGCTGAAAAACCACTCTGGGCGCAACAGTATGCTCGTGCTCCGTCCGGCCGATAGTGCCGAGACTTCGGTGGCTTGGAAGATGGCCCTCGAGAACGATAAGACGCCTACCGCCCTCATCCTTTCGCGCCAGAACATCAACGACTTGCCGGCCGCTTCGGGCAATCGCTATCAGGAGGCTCTGCAATCGGAGCGTGGCGGCTACGTGGTGGTGGAAGACGCTGATGCCGACGTCACGCTCGTGGGCAATGGCTCCGAAGTGGCTACCCTCGTGGCCGCCGGTGAGTTGCTCAAGGGCAAAGGCATCAAGGCGCGCGTGGTATCGGTACCCTCTATCGGCCTCTTCCTCAATCAGCCTGCCGACTATCGCGCGGCTGTCATCGACCCGCAGAAGCCGGCCTTCGGCCTCACTGCCGGACTGCCCTCCACGCTCCGCGCCCTCGTTGGCGCCACGGGCGAGGTGTTCGGCCTCGACCACTTCGGTGCCTCGGCTCCCTACAAGGTGCTCGATAGCGAGTTTGGCTTCGTCCCCGAAAAGGTGGCCGACCGCATCGCTCAGTTCTTAGGTAAGTAATATAGCTTTCACATACTTACGAGGGGCGGCCACAGCGGTCGCCTCTCGTGCTTTTTTAGTGTAATTTGCCCTATGCTGAAATAAAAATTTAAAAATCATTTAATTTATTTTCACATTTGTATTGAATTTTGAAAAATTGTTGGTAAATTTGCAGCGATTATGTGCAAATAACAACAAAAATTATATAATTCAAAGATTATGAAGAAAATAGCACTTATTGCGGCTCTCGTAGCGATGATGCTCCCCGTGGTGGCTAACGCTCAGGAAGCCAAAGAAATCAACGTGGATGAGGTGCAATGTGACACCTACACTTCCTCGTCGTGGCGTCAGAACTGGTTTATCCAGCTCGGCGTGGGTATTGATGTGCCCTTCGTTGAGAATCAGACTATTGAAGGCAAGGGCAAGCGCGAAATTACGCTCGGCTTCGGTGCCGGTTTCGGTCACTGGTTCTCGCCTTACCTCGGCCTCCGTTTCTGGGGTCAGGGCGGTAAGTTCGCTTGGAACTCTTGGCCTACTGTCAATGGTACCAACAAGCACACCGGTAAGTACGCTTCGGCAAGCTTCGACATTATGTGGGATATGTTCAACTCCTGCAAGGGTGTGAACCCCAACCGTGTGTTCAGCATCATCCCGTTTGCCGGTCTTGGCGCTGCCGTATCCTGGGACCTCGACAAGGCAGGTGGTACAATCCACGGCAATAACGGTATCAAGGCTCGCACGTGGAACTTCCCCGTATCGGCCGGTATCCTTTTCCGCTTCCGTCTCCACAAGTATGTTGACTTCAACCTCGAGGCTCGCGCTCAGTTCCTCGGCGACAACTTCAACGGTATCGCCCAGCACTGGCCTATCGATGTGAACACTACCTTCATGGGTGGCTTCACCTTCAACCTCGGCGGCCGCGAATTCCAGACCGCTAATCCTTGCGACTACACCGGCAAGATTAAGGAGCTCAACCAGCAAGTCAATACTCTCCGTGCTGACCTCGCTGCCGAGCAGCGCCGTCTGGCCGACGTAGAAGCTCAGCTGCCTTGCCCGCGCTACGAAATCCCCGCCGATCCCGACTGCTCGAAGGCTTCGCCTATGATTGGCGTTATCCGCTTCGACCTCAACTCGGCTAAGATCAGCGACGACGACCGCATCCTCCTCCACAACATCGCACGCTGGATGGCTGCCAACCCCGACATCAAGCTCAACGTCAGCGGTTACGCCGACAAGAACACCGGTACGGCAGCTTACAACAAGAAGATCTCCGCTCGCCGCGCTCAGGCCGCTTACGACGAACTCGT
>CAMHGU010000203.1 GCA_946184715.1 uncultured bacterium
TGCCGATGAGGCCTGCCGAGGTGTAGTATCCACCGTTGGTGAAGGTGAGGTTGTCGGTTTGTGGCGAGCCGTTGTTGCTGAAGATGATGAAGGCCGGGGCAGCGGTGAGGGTGCCGTTGTAGGCCCATCGCCAGAGTACGTTGCCGTTGGAGAGGGTGGCTACATTGACGCAGTCGGCGCCGGGCCAGGTGCCGCCGGTGTAGTTGTTGTTGTCGTCGTCCCAAGCCCAGGCTTTGACGGTGGAGGTCCAGTCGGCAGGTGCTTCGAAGTAGGCGAAGAAGGTGTCGTCGGTCCACACGGCTTGCTCGGGAATTTCGGTTGTGACGGGGGAGCTGCCGCCGTCGGTGATGCCCTCTTCGGTGAAGCTACCTTTGACATACACGCGGTAGCCTTTGGCCTCGAGCGATAGCTGCTGCGACGCGCCGAAGGTGTCGTTGCGGCGCCCGGTGCCGGTGGCTATGGTGTTGCTATTGAGCCAGCAGCTCCAGGTGCCGGCGGTGAGGCCGCTGAGGGTGACGGTGGCTGCCGAATTGGCGAAGTTGATTACCACGAGCGCCTCGCTGTCGCCGCTCTTGCGGGTGAAAGCCAGGACGTTGTCGCTACCGGCTACGGTGACCCACGACGGTTGCGGCGTGGCGCTGCCGCTGGTGGCGTCGCGGAGGGCCGGAACGGAGTGCTTCAGGGCGGCGAGGGTGCGCACGGTGTTGCGCATCTTGAGGTCGGGGTTGCTCCAGTCGATACGGGTGTCGCTGAAGTAGTTGAGCACTTGTCCGCCGCCTATCTCCTGCCCGTTGTAGAGCAAGGGCATACCGTAGATGGTATACATCAGCACGGTGAGGGCGTAGCGGTTGGTGCCGTAGAACCTCTCCATCGTGAAGCCGCCGTCGTTGTAGTTCTGGTCGTGGTTGGTGAGGAACATCATTCGTCCATAGCTTTGGCCGCGCGAGGCGTCGACGAAGGTGTTGGTATGATTCTTGATGGTGGAGGCTGAGGTGCCGCCGGTGCCGAACTCCTTGAGCCGGCTCTGATACCACCAGGCGTAGTCGTAGTCGAAGCCCACGTTGTTGAGCCGTGTCTGCTCGGCGGCAAATTCGGCTTCACCCATAAACGAGATTTCCTTATTCTTGTAGCTCTTGATGAGCGGGATAGCGCTTTGCCAATAGGAGGGCGCGATGGCGGGGCTGCTGACGTAGTCGCAGCGGTAGCCATCCACGTCGCACTCGTCAATCCAGAACTTCAGGCAGTCGTTGAGGGCGTTGACGCAATCGGTGTTGTTGTAGTTGAGTTGATACACGTCCTCGTAGTTGTTGGGGTGTACCATCTGTCCGCCCGACTTGGTGAAGTATTCGGGGTGGGAAGTCACCCATTCGGCCTCAACGGCCATGTGGTTGCACACCCAGTCGAGCCACACCTTCATGCCGAGGTCGTGGGCGCGCGCCACGAAGGCGCGAAGGTCGGCCACGGAGCCGTAGTTGGGGTTGACCTGCGTGAAACTCGTGGCGGCGTAGGGGCTGTTGGATTTGCCGCGTGGGTAGATGGGCATAAGCCAGATGACGTCGATACCGTCGGCGCGCAGCTCGGCGAGCCGCTCCCGCGCCGCGGCGAGGGTGCCTTGCGGAGTAAACATTCCGATGTTCATCTCGTAAATCACACGCGAGCCCACGCCGTAGGGGGTGGTGGCGGTGTTGATGTCGCTCACGAAATCGGCTCTCGAAGGCACCGGCAGCAGCATAGCCACGGCCAGTACCAGTAGCGTGATAAGTGAACCTTTCGATTGGGTTTTCATAGTTGATCAATTAGGGTTGTTGATAATTGCCACAAATATAGCAAATTATCGCCACTTTCAGCCACCGTGTAGTATAAATTTTCGCGGGCTGCAGTTTCGGATTTCACGTTTCGTCGCTTGCATAGCGGCGTCAAGCACTTCTCGCCTCATTTTAATAAGCTTTAAGAGTTATTATTAAAGATTATGGCTAAAAATGAGTAACTTTGTAATTCCAAAACCTTAACAAGTATGACCCGACTGAAACAACGATATATCCTCGTGGCCCTCACCGTGGCCACCACGCTATCGGCCTTTGCTGCCGGCAATATCCTCTCGCTGAAAGAATCGATAACCGACGACGCGATAGTCTTCCCCGAGAGCTTCGAGACCGACACCCACGAGATGATGCAGAACTGGTATTTGCAGAACTACGCCGTACTCGACGACGAGGTGGAGAGCCGCGCTACCGGCGACGTGAGCGACGCCGAGTATGTGCGCCGCCTCAAGGCGATGCCCACCGAGATAGAGATGCCTTTCAACCAAGTGGTGAAGAGCTACATCGAGATGTACACCCACAAGCGTCGCACCCTTGTGGAGACGATGCTCGGAATGAGCCTCTACTATATGCCCATCTTTGAGCAGGCCCTCGAGGAAGAGGGGCTTCCGCTCGAGCTGAAATACCTGCCGGTGATAGAGTCGGCGCTCAACCCTAATGCCGTGTCGCGTGCCGGAGCCGCCGGCCTGTGGCAGTTTATGATCGGCACCGCCAAGGGCGTGGGGCTCGAGGTCAATTCGCTCGTGGATGAGCGTCGCGACCCGTATCGCTCCTCGGCCAAGGCCGCGAAGTATCTGCATAGCCTCTACGACATCTACCACGACTGGTCGCTGGCCATTGCCGCCTACAACTGCGGCCCCGGCAACGTCAACAAGGCGATGCGCCGTGCCGGCGACGGCGGAGCGGCCGTCAAAGACTTTTGGGCCATTTACCCCTATCTGCCCAAGGAGACCCGCGGATATGTGCCCGCCTTCATCGCCGCCAACTACGTGATGACCTACTTCAAGCTGCACAACATCAGCCCCTCGCTGGCCAAGCGGCCGCTGATTACCGACACCGTCCACGTCACCCGCCGCATTCACCTGCAGCAGATTTCCGACGTGCTCGGTCTCCCCATCGAGGAGATACGCGTGCTCAACCCCCACTTCCGCAAGGATGTCATTCCCGGCAACACCCACGCCTACGCCCTCTCGCTGCCCTCGCAGCAGGTGTACAGCTACATAATGTCGGAAGACTCGATTGCCAACTACAACGCCTCGCGCTATTCGCCCCGCGATGTGGTAGAGCCTGCCGGATATAGCAGTGGCGACGACAAAGCGCAATACACCTACACTACCAAGACGGTGACCAAATACCACAAGGTGCGCCGCGGCGAGACCCTCGGCAAGATTGCCAACCGCTACGGTGTCAGCCAGTCGAACCTCCGCAAGTGGAACGGCATAGGCCGAAAGGGCGGGGTGCAACGCGGGCAGACCCTCAAGATTGTGACCACCGAGCGTGTGCGCCATCG
>CAMHGU010000204.1 GCA_946184715.1 uncultured bacterium
TCGGTGATGTAGAAGTCGCGGGTCGCGGGGTCAACGATGATGCCGTAGGGCACGGCGATGTCGGCCTCGGTGCCGTCGGTGATGAGCCGCGAAGTGACGAGCTGCTTGGTGGCTACGTTGACGATGCCGTAGGCGATGTCGTTGGCTTCGGTGACGGGGTTCCACTGTGAGCTGATGAAGTAGAGGGAGTCGCCGGCCAGCGAGAGGTCGGAAACGGCAATGTCGAGCGTGTCGGTCACTTTCGCATTGGCTTTGGTGTCCACGACCATCAGCCGGGCGGGCTGCTTGGCCATATCGCCGCGGCTGCTCACCCACAGCTTGCCGTAGCGGTCGAGGCGGCACCGGTGCAGGTTAGGCCCCACTGGCAGCTTCTCCACTTGGCGCATCTCGCTGAGGTCGAGGATGCTGAGGGTGTGGTCGTAATTGGGGGCGCGGTAGCCGCCGCTGTTGGCCACGTAGATGCGGTCGTCGGTAATCACCAGCTCCTCGGGCTGGTAGCCTACGGTGCATTTGGCGGTAATCTGCAGCGTGGCGGTGTCAACGCGATACACGGCGCCGAGCTGCGCGTCGGGGTCGATGGCCACGGGACCCACGTAGGCGCTCACGTAGGCATTGCCGTCGCTGAAGCGGATGTAGCGGCAGTTGGGAATGTCCACTTGCCCTATCCGCTTGAGGGTGTAGGCGTCCATCACCTCCACCTTGTGGGAGCAGTTGATGACGGCGTAGAGCCGCGAACCGTAGATTTGGATGTCGTTGCCCACATCGCCCAACTCTTTGATTATCTCGGGGTTGCGCTCGGCATACATATTGCGGAAGTAGGCTGCGCTGCGCAGGTCGATATAGTCGATGGTGGCTTTGTTGCTCCCCATGTTGCCTTCGTTGAGCAGATATATCCCTATGCGCTCGGCGGCGGGGTCGGGCGCGATGGGCAGGGTGTCGTATTCGATGGGAATGACAATCTCGTCGTGGCGGCAGGCCGCGAGCAGTGTCAAGGCTATCAGGCCTACGACCGGTGCTAATCTTCTCAGTGACTGTTTCATAGCATTACGACAAGGCCGAAGCGGTAGTTGCGCTTGGGCATAGGGTAGTTGAGTATCACATCGTAGTCCTGCGAGAAGAGGTTGTTGACCTCCACCGTGGCGCGCATATCGACTTTGCCTATGCGGAAATTCTTCATCAGCGAGAGGTCACTGGTGTACCAGGGCTGGGTGTAGTTGTAGAGGATATTCTCTTGCTGGTTGTAGCGCTCGCCCACGTATATCCAGCTGTAGTTGAGGTTCCAGCCGCACCATTCGGCCATGAGCACCACTGAACCGCTATGCCGGGGGATATAGGGTATCTGGTGGCGATAGTAGGTGTCGGAGGGCGAGGTGACATCTATGGCTCGCTGGAAGGTGTACTGCAGCTTGGTGGTGAGCTTGATGTCGTGGGGCAGGCGCAGCAGCAGCATCGCTTGGGCGTCGATGCCGCGTATGTCCACGCGCCCGAGGTTGAGCATCGTCCAGCGGAACTGCTGCCCTTTGGGGTAGGCGATGATTTTGTCGGTGACATCGTTGTAGTAGGCGTCGCAGCCGAACCGCAGCAGCGACACCGTGCGGTTGCCCCAGTCGAAGTCCCACAGGAACCCCACGTTATATTGCCGCGCCTTCTCGGGCCGCAGGTAGGCGTTGCCCATATCGGTGTAGTACAGGTCGTTGAGGGTGGGCATGCGGTAGCTCTGCTTGTAGAAGGCGCGCAGAATCAGGTCGTAGTTGTTCAGCGGCTTATAGGAGGCGAACACCGCCGGCGTGATTTTGGTCTTGGTGGGGGCATCGGCGCGCTCACGCTCCTCCTCATCTACTATGGTGGCGAGTGCCGAGGCTTGAAGCTTGAGACGGTTGGCGAGGTTGTAGGACGTGGCGGCCGAGAACCAATGGGTGAACCGGTCCACGTGGGTGTATTCGCGCAGCGAGTTGTACTGCATATCGTAAGCCGCGCTGAAGTCCCAGTTGCGCAGGATATTCACCTTGTTGGCCCACGACAGATACACCTCGCGCTGCTTGTAGATGTTATCGACGTGGATAAGCTTCTCGTCGTTGTTGACGTAGCGCGTGTAGTCCATCGCGTATTTGGCGTTGAATTTCAGGCTCCAGCGCTCGGTGGCGTCCCATTCGGCTGAGCCTTGCACGAAGCTGTTGCGGTCCCACAGACGCTCGCCGCGCCGCCACACGTTGTTGACGATAGCCCCGGGAATGCCGCGCTCGGAGGAGTAGTGATACACGTAGCCGCGCCAGCGCACCGGCCCGCTCGTGCCTTGCACTCCGCCCTCCACGCGCACCGCGTCGAGGTCGCCGTTGGCCCGAGTGGCAGTCGTGTCGTAGGCCACCTCGCCGCTCGGCGTCACCCGACGATAACGGAATTTGTATTTGCCGCTCGACGATGTCCACTCGCCCGAGAAGTTGGCGCTCACGTCGTCGCTGATCTTGTATTCGAGATTGAGCGAGGCATCGAAGAGGTCGAAGGAGCCGGCCTTCACGCCCGCGCGGATATTGGTGCGCTTGTTGCCCTCAAATTTCGGCTTCCGGGTGGTGATGTAGATGGAGCCGGCGTCGCCAAATTCGCGCGCCGTCTGGAAGATGTCGCTCCTCTGCCCGTTGTAGAGCGAAATCTCCTCCACGTTCTCGAGCGAGTACTTGCCGAGGTCCACCTGCCCGTTTTGGGCGTTGCCAAGCTCGATGCCGTTGAAGTACACGCCCACGTGGTTGGTGCCCATCGAGCGGATATTCACGGTCTTGATACCGCCCACACCGCCGTAGTCCTTGATTTGCACGCCCGAGAAGTAGCGCAGGGCATCGGCCACCGAGAGGGTGTTGAGGCTCGTAAGCTCCTTGCCGGTGAGCTTCTGCGATGGGATTACCTCGGTGTAGCGGTTGGCGGTGACAATCACTTCGTTGATGTTGCCGTAGAGCGCGGTGTCGGCCGGCTCTTCTTGGGCAATAAGTGTGGCGGCGACCAACATCATAGCCGCTGCCATCGCTTGTCGATATGCAGTTCTTTTCATTCGGTTATCTCTAAGACGCTTCCTCGAGCGCTTTGAAATAGGGTAATACAATGTGGCTGTTAGGGTTGCGGCAGGTCTTCCGGCTTGTGCCCCTCCGTCCATCGGCCTTCCCAAGCGTAGCTCAGTGGTCATTTACGTGATGGCGGAGGCGCGGGGCTTGCGCCCTTTGCGGCACTCACGGCAGCGGGACTGCTCGGGATTCGCACCCTGATTCCCTTTTCAGCGGCTCATTAGCCGCCACCGCTCCTTTCAGCCCTGCAAAGTTAGTGCAAACCGAG
>CAMHGU010000205.1 GCA_946184715.1 uncultured bacterium
CATATAAACGATTTACGCATCTTGCAATGTTAATTTCTCGCCAAAATTAACGAAACAAATGTGAAATAGCAAGCGATTTGTTAAAAATTTGCGCGCGGCGGCCGAAAAAGTTGCCGCCGGGCCTTGATTACTCGAATACTCGATTGTTCGATTGCTCGAGGGATTGACCGCTCGAGGGATGGGAGAGCAAAAGCGAAGGGCGACCATTACGGCCGCCCTCGCGTATCATTGAGAATCGGATAGGTGTCATTCGCCTGAGAGGACTGTCTCAAGGAGGATTGACACGTCGTTGCCGTCCACGGCCTTGCCGTAGTTCAAATCGCCCTTCGGGCCTACGCCATCGACTACACCCTTGATGTCGGTGAAGTCGCTCCACCCGGCGGCTGTGCTATAAGCGGTCACCAAGTCGGCCATCACGTGTAGTGATATTGTCGCAGCCGTCAAAAGCGTATTCGTCAATACCTATCACGCTTCAGAATAATTCAAAAACTGCGCCGAGGCTCTTCACCCCGACACGGCAAATATACGAAAATACGCAATTACAAGTGCTTACCACAACAATTTTTGCGCTTTACAACACAAAAGCAGGTCGCTTGCCGGTGATGGCGCAGCGACCTGCATTATAGGTGGATAGGAAGGAGTGAGTATTACTCTTCCTGTGATTCGGCGTACTCTTTGAGGAGCTTCTCCTGCACGTCGCCGGGCACGAGCTCGTAGCTCGAGAACTTCATCGAGAACGAAGCGCGGCCGCCGGTGATTGAGGAGAGGGCGGTGCTGTAGCTCGACATCTCCTTGAGGGGCACGCGGGCGCTGACTTTCTGGAAGCCGCTGTCGCTGTCCATACCCATGATGATGGCGCGGCGGCCTTGGAGGTCGCTGATTACGTCGCCCATCATATCGGCGGGCACGAGCACCTCTACGTCGTAAACGGGCTCGAGCACCTTCGGGTTGGCGTTGCGGAAGGCTTCGCTGAAGGCGTTACGGCCGGCGAGGCGGAAGGAGATTTCGTTGGAGTCAACGGGGTGCATCTTACCATCGTAGATGCACACGCGCACGTCGCGGGCGTAGGAGCCGGTGAGCGGGCCTTGCTCCATGCGGTCCATCAGACCCTTGACGATGGCGGGAATGAAGCGGGCGTCGATGGCGCCACCCACGATGCAGTTGTACACCACGAGCTTGCCGCCCCATTCGAGAGGTATCTCCTGGCTGTCGCGGATGCTCATCTTGAACTCCTGGTTGCCGAAGCGATAGGTATCGGGCAGCGGCATACCCTCCGAGTAAGGCTCGATGATGAGGTGAACCTCGCCGAACTGGCCCGAACCGCCCGACTGCTTCTTGTGACGATAGTCGGCGCGTGCGGCCTTGGTGATGGTCTCGCGATAGGGAATCTTCGGCTCGATAAATTCGATCATAATCTTGTCGTTGTTCTCGAGGCGCCACTTGAGGGTGCGGAGGTGGAACTCGCCCTGGCCGAACACGATGGTCTGCTTAAGCTCTTTGGAGTGCTCGATAGTCCAGGTGGGGTCCTCTTCGTGCATACGGTTGAGGGCTTCGCCGAGCTTCTCGTTCTCGCTCTCGTTGACGGCCTTGATGGCGCGGGAATACTTGGGAGCGGGGTATTTGATGAAGTCGAAGGTGTACTCGCAGCCTTTGGCGGTGAGGGTGTTGCCGGTGCGGGCGTCTTTGAGCTTCACGGTGGCGCCTATGTCGCCGGCTTGGAGCTGGTCAACGTTGACACGGTTCTGACCGGCGGTGCAGTAGATCTGAGCGATGCGCTCTTTGCCGCCGCGGTTCATATTGGAGAGGTCTTCGCCCACGTTGAGCGTACCCGACATCACCTTGAAGTAGGATACTTCGCCGATGTGGGGCTCCACGGTGGTCTTGAAGATGAAGATGCTCAAGGGGCCGTTGGGGTCGGGCTTCACCTCTTCGCCTGCGGTGTTGACCGGAGCGGGCATCTCATCGACGAAGGGCACTACGTTGCCGAGGAACTCCATCATGCGGCGCACGCCCATATCCTTCTCGGCCGATACGCAGAATACCGGGTAGATAGAGCGGTCGATAAGGCCTTTGCGGAGGCCTTCGCGTATTTCGTCGTCGGTGAGGTCGCCTTCTTCGAAGAACTTGTCCATGAGAGCCTCGTCGTTCTCGGCGGCAGCCTCGAGGAGGTTGGCGCGGAGGTCGTCGGCCTTGCCCTGGAGAGCGGCGTCGATGTCGCTTACGGTGGGCTCGCCGCCTTCGGGCTTCCAGGTGTACTGCTTCATAGTGAGCACATCAACCACGCTGTTGAAGCCTAAACCGGCGTTGACGGGGAACTGCACGGGTACAATCTTGTTGCCGAACGATTCCTTCATCGAGTTGATGACGTTGTCGAAGTCAACCTTCTCGCCGTCCATCTTATTGAGGGCGAACACGATGGGCTTCTTGAGCGATGCGGTGTGGCGATAGATGTTCTGGGTGCCCACTTCCACGCCCTTGCCGGCATCAATCACAATCACGCCGGTGTCGGTGACGTTGAGAGCCGTGATGGCGCTGCCTACGAAGTCGTCACTTCCCGGGCAGTCGATGACGTTGAGCTTCTTGCCGTTGAACTCGGCGTAGAGCACCGTGGAGAACACTGAGTAGCCGTACTCCTTCTCAACGGGGAAGTAGTCGCACACGGTGTTGCCGGCCGAGATAGAGCCGCGACGTTTTATGATACCACACTCGTAGAGCATCGCTTCAGCGAGTGTGGTTTTCCCGGCGCCTTTCGCGCCAATAAGAGAGATGTTTTTGATTTCTCTGGTCTTGTAAACCTTCATAATATTAGTAGATTAAAAATTAGATTTCACAAAATCAGCGCAATTTACGAATTATTTGCGACTTATGGAAATCTACGGCTATGTTTTGCGGCAACTTTTGCGCGGCGGTGAGCGAGTGGAGCTTATATTGGCCTGACATATAGGACTTTGGCGTGCATCGGCGCATCGCAGGAAAATAGAAAAGAGGGCGCGCCTCGGCGGTGAGGTGCGCCCTCTCGGGTGGTATGGGCTGAAAAGCGTCAGTTGCGGAAGCAGAGCTCGCCGGCAGCGTTGGCATCGATGACGATAGGCTTGTCGCGGTTGACTTGCCCGGCCAGTATCTGCTTCGACAGTTCGTTGAGCACAAGGCGCTGGATGGCGCGCTTTACTGGTCGTGCGCCGAATTCCGGGTCGTAGCCTTCGCGGGCGAGGGCATCGACGGCGGCTTCGGTGGCCGTCAGCTCTATCTCTTGGCGCGCCAGGGCGGCGGCCACGCTCTTGAGCTGCAGGCCTACAATCTGGCGTATCTCCT
>CAMHGU010000206.1 GCA_946184715.1 uncultured bacterium
GTGCAAGCCGAAGGTTTGCTCCGCACTGTGAGATGTGCCGATGTGCCCCGAGTATCGGTTCCGTAGAGGGTATACGCAAGAGGCGTGCCCACGCTGTTGTCGCGCGGGCACGCCTCTGAGAATTCTGAATGTTGCGGCTTATCAGCCGATGGTGATGCTGCGGCGCAGCTGCTGCTTCTGCTGCTCGGTGTACTTGGGCAAATCGATGGTGAGGATGCCGTCGGTCATCGTGGCCTTGATAGCGTCCTTATCGACGTCGTCGGGCAGGATGAGCGTGCGGGCGAACTTCGAGTAGGCGAACTCGCGGCGCAGGTAGCGCGTGTTGTCGTCGCTCTGCTGCTCGCTCTTCTTCTCCATCGAGATTACGAGGTTGTCGTTCTCATCGAGATGAATGTCGAAGTCGGCTTTGTTCATCCCGGCAGCGGCCACTTCCACACAGTAGCCGTGGTCGTTCTCCTTCACGTTGATGGCCGGGGTGGTGACATCGGCTGTAGCGGGCCAAGCCGTGTCGAAAAGGTCGTTGAAGATGCTCGGCATCCAGCCGTTGTAGTGTTTGTTACGAATTGCAGGTGTCATAATTTTGTCCTCCTATTTTTATTAGTTAATATTTTCAGTTTTGGCCTCGGGCCTTTCGGGAGCCCTTGGCACCCGGCGATTAGGCAAAAGGCGTGCCATCGCCACGCGCCTGCCACCTTTGGCACCCGGCACTGCCATTTCGGCGTCAAAGCCTGCCAATTTTTCATCACACCCGGGATCGGCCGAGTGATAGCAATCGGAGTCAGCCATTTTAGGGCAAGCACACTTTCATAGTCGCTACAAGGGTGCGGCTTTGCCGCAGAAATATCTTAAAAATGATTTGAAATTATTTTTAAAATATTTTTTAGAAATTTCTCGCGCGCAGCGCGACCCTTGTAGTGAATGGTGATTATGGGATTGTGGGAGTGATGGGAAATGTGGGAGGGGGCCTACGATTTGGATTTGAGCCGTGGTTCTACTAATTTTGCACAGATGAAACCACTTTCAAAGCTTTTGACCCTTCCCGCGGCCTACGTTGTCAACGTGGCGCTGGCTTTCGCCGTGATGATGATAGGCCGCATAGCCTACCTTGCCGAGAACTTCGGGCACTTCGCCGGCGAGTTCACCCACGGCAGCCTCGGCACGCTGGTCGGCGGCTCGCTTCTCTTCGACGCCTCGGCCATCGCCTATATCTACGCGCCTTACACCCTTCTGATGCTGCTGCCCCTCGCCGTGGTGGCCACGCCGCGCTGGCAGCGCTCGGCCAAGTATTACTACGTGGCGGTGACCCTCGCGGCTCTCGTGCTCAACCTGATGGACGCCGTGTATTTCCGCTACACCCTTCGCCGCACCACCTCCACCGTCTTCAGCGAATTTGCCGCGGAGGGCAATCTCTTCAGCATCATAGGCTGGGAGCTGCTGCGCCATTGGTATTTCATCGCGCTCGCCGCGGCCGTGGGCTTCGGGCTATGGAAGCTCTATCGGCAGCCGCGCGTGTCGCTCCCCAAGCCCCGCCGCCGTTTCTACTTCGTGCAGAGCGTGGCGCTGCTCGTGGCGGCCTTCCTCACCGTAGTGGCCATACGCGGAGGCGTAAAGCACGCCATCCGTCCCATCACCGTGAGCAATGCCGCGCAATTCGTGGCGCACCCCGCCGATGCCGCCCTCGTGCTCAACACCCCCTTCTCGCTTATCCGCACCATAGGGAAAGACGTGTATCAGCGGCAATCGTTCTACCCCGACGACCTCATCGAGAGCATCTACACACCGTTGCACCGCCCCGCGCCGGCCGACACCCTGCGCTGCCGCCGCAACGTGGTGGTTATCATAGTGGAAAGCTTCGGCCGAGAGTATATCGGGGCGTTCAACCGCGACCTCGAGGGCGGGCGCTACCGAGGCTACACCCCGTTTGTCGATTCGCTCATCGATGTGAGCACCACCTATCGCTGGAGCTTCTGCAACGGCCGCAAGAGTATCGACGGTATGCCCTCAATCCTCTCGGGCGTGCCTATGATGGTGGAGCCGTATATCCTCACACCCCAGTCGATGAACACCCTCTCGGGCCTCGCCGGCTACCTCGCCCCCGAAGGCTACTACACGGCATTCTTCCACGGCGCCGACAATCAGAGTATGGGCTTCCAAGCCTTCGCCCGCAGCACCGGCTTCGGCCACTACTTCGGGCGCACGGAGTACGACGCCGACCCACTCTCGCGCGGCGCCGCCGACTTCGACGGCTGGTGGGCAATCTGGGACGAACCGTTCCTGCAATTCTTCAAGCGCAGCATCGACACGATGCCGCAGCCTTTCGTCGCCACGGTGTTCACCGCCTCAAGCCATCACCCGTTCAATATACCCGAGGAGTATGCCGACCGCTTTCCCGAAGGCCCGCTCCCCATCCATAAGTGCATACGCTACACCGACTACGCCCTGCGCCGCTTCTTCGACGAGGCCAGCCGGCAGCCGTGGTTCAGCAACACGCTCTTTGTCATCACCTCCGACCACACCAATATGAGCGACCACCCCGAGTACAGCTCCGACATCGGCTCCTTCAGCTCGCCTATCATCTTCTACGACCCCACGGGCACACTACCCGCCGGCCGTGTCGATGCCGTGGCGCAGCACATCGACATTCTGCCCACCGTCCTGTCCTACCTCGGCTACGGAAAGCCCTATGTGGCATTCGGCTGCGACCTGCTCACCACGCCGCCCGAGAGCACCTGGGCCGTCAACTACATCAACGGCACCTACCAATATGTCAAGTATGGTTATGTGTTGCAATTCGACGGCCATCGGCCCACAGCCCTCTACGCCCTCAGCGACCGCCGTATGAGCCGCAACCTACTCACCGACAAAACGTTGGCCCCGGTATCCGACAAGATGACCGCCGAACTCAAAGCCATCGTCCAGCAATATATGAACCGCATGCTCGACGACCGCCTCACCCCCTGAGCCCCGCGCGCTTACATTCTTACTCTTTGACCTCGTTGTAGAGTGCAAGCCCTTTGATGGTCAGCAAGTATTTCTGACGCGGATGGCGTGGCTTATCGGGGTAAAGCCGCCGCACGTATCCTTCATCGATAGCCGGATTAAGGTGATACTCGATAAAATTGGGTCGATGCTTTAATCCCATCTTCTCCATCACCTGAGAAATTGAGTACTCACCACTACCTATAGCCACTACCACACCGACAACCAGCGAATTATTTGGGTGTAAAAAATCTTGAGCTTGTTCGGGTACTTGTTCGGGTACTTG
>CAMHGU010000207.1 GCA_946184715.1 uncultured bacterium
AACTTGGGCGCAGCCAAAGTTAGTGCAAACCGAGAGCAATACAAAATGCGCTTGCGCATTTTTATTGCCGAGCCGCAGCCTAACTTGGGCGCGGAGTGGTGTCACAGGTCGGCGATGAGGTGGTAGCTGCGCCAACACTCATGGGCTTGATAGGCGGCGAGCGAGGCGGCCGGGATGTGGACACGCAGCTTGCGGTTGTCGCTGATCTGGGTGGCGGCCGGGGGTACGGGGGCGTGGACGTAGAGGTCGGTGAGAGCGGTGCAATCGTACAGTGCGTACTCGTCGATGCGCGCCACCGCGGCCGGAATGTGGAGGTGATTCAATCGGGGACATTGGTAGAACACCCCTCGCTCTATCGTGGTGAGCGATGCGGGGAGAGTGACCGTCGTCAGATTATGGCTTAGGGCAAAGCAGTCCATACCGAGGGCCGTGACACCCTCGGGCACCACCACGCTTTGTGCTCCTAATTTCACGAAGGCGGCGTTGCCGATGCGCGAAAGCCTGTTGCCGCCGAAGCTTAGCTGCCTCACGCCGCGGCTGTCCCAGAAAGCGCTTTCGCCTATCTCCTCAAGGCTCTCGGGCAGGTGTAGCAGCGTGATGTTGTGGCATAGATAGAAGCTCTGGCGCCCTATCCGCTTTATCCCTTCAGGTATATAGGCCGACTTGATGAAGATGTTGCTGTAGAAAGCACTGTCGGCCACGGCCTCTACTCTGTAGCGCTTGCCGTTGTGGACCACTTCGCTCGCTATTCGGGCATTGGGGCAGAATCGCGTTATCCCCACCACCTCACACGTGGCATCACGCTCTGAGGTGATACGATATAGCAACCAGTCGTACTCAATATCGTAGGCAGGCGAGCGTAGTAGCCCATCTGCTACATTCTTGCCATGGATGTAAAGCGGAGTTTGCGAAAAGAATCCGAAACCTATGCCGAGGGCTACTGTAGCGGCCACAGCGATAGCCGCACGGCGCCAGCGCTTGCGCCTCCGGCATTGCTTGAGGAAGGTGTAGATGTCGTCAATGCTTTGGAACCGCTCGGCAGGGTCGTCGCGCAGGCACCGCTCCATCAGCTTGCGGTAATCGCCGGGCAGACGTTTCTTGCCGGAATTCTCATCGATGAAGCGGAGTATCTTGCCTATGGCGTAGATGTCGGTGCGCGCGTCGATAGCCTCGCCGGCAAGCTGCTCCGGCGCGGCATATTCGGGCGTCAGCCCCGTGGGGTCGAGATACGACGACGAGAAGGCAAAGCCCAGGTCGATAATTTTCAAGCTGCTGCCCACGGTCGTAAGCATCAGATTCTGCGGTTTGAGGTCGCAATGCACGAGGTCGTGACTGTGTAGCTCCTTGACAGCGCTGAGCAGCTGCTCTATAAAGCGATGCAGCTCGGCGCCGCCACGGCGCAGTAGGAAGTCGGGGCTCGAGGCCAAGCGCTCGCTCAGCGTGGTCCCCTCCACATTCTCCATCAGGATATAGCAGTCGTCGTCGGCATCGTGAAATTGGTGGTAGGCCACTATGTTAGGGTGAGCGATGCTGCGCCCCACGGCCCATTCCTTGGCCATCATCATTCGGCCGCGCGCGTCGGCCAGCAGCTCCGGCCGCAGCCGTTTCATAAAGTACCACTTGCCGCCGAGCCGCGCCAGATACGACAGCGACGTCGCGCCCTCGCTCTTCAGCGGCTTCAGCTTCAGCTGCCCGAGCCGCTCCAGCTCCGCCGCATCATCGCTCAATATCTCCGACGAATACTCCATCGCGCCCGCTCCGCACGTTTATAAATCATACACCAGCTCATAGCCGAGAACCGACGTGAGCGGGGTCCACACGCCCGACGTGCCGTAGCCGGTAGCGCCTTGGGGCACGTGGAGCCGCTTGGTGCCGACAACGTTCATCCCTATAGAGTTGCGCGTGCCGGTCGAGCGCCATATCCACCCGAAGCCCGACGTCGCGGCCTCCTTGCGGTAGCTATAGATGTCGGTCACATACCAATCCTCGATGCCGGTGCCCTCTTTGTAGTAGGTAATCTGCGACGGGAAGTGCAGCTCCACGGCGTAGCCGCCTGATTCTATCTCTCCGTTATAGTCGCTATTGCCGTTGAGCCAGCCGGTCCAGTAGCCTATCTTGGTGCAGTTGCTCTTCAGTCGTATAATCGCCACATGGCGGCCGGTGGTCGCGAATGTCCTCCCGAAATTCTTCTCAGCCGGCAAGGCCTCAGTGTACTTGGCGCCATCGATGTAGAGAGCATCGATGTATTGGGTGAACTCGTATTCGGCGTTGTTGTCCACATTAGTGTAGATGCGGGTGCGCTCGGTGGTGCTCACCACATTGTACACTATCATAATATCGGTCTCGGGGTTATATACCACCTCTTCGCCCGCCGGATAGCGCACCGCCTCGCTTCGCGCGCCTTCAATGCCGCCGGCTATGGCAGCCACGGCGTAGTAGCTTACGCCCGCAAGCGGCGCTAAATCCACATAGGCGGTAGCCGTAGTGGAGGCTATGCGCTCAAAGGTCTCGCCGTCGGCGCTGCGGTATATGTTGTAGCTCTGTGCGCCGGCAGTAGCGTCCCATTGCAGCTTCACCATATCGGCCAGCGCCGTAGCGGTAAGCCCCTCGGGTGCCTCGGGAGCCAGGTCGCCGGTAAGCACCATCTCGAGCAGCGCCGACACGTCGGTGGCATCGAGGCTACCGTCGCCGTTAATGTCGCTACGGGCCATCACCTCCGATTGCTCGCTGCCCAGGCCGCTCAGCGTCAGCTCCAGCATTGCCGACACGTCGGCCGCATCGAGGTGACCATCGTCGTTAATGTCGCCCTTTGTCACTGTGGCGGCAGCGGCCTTAACCGGTTTAGTCGATAAATCACGCGGGCGGGCCGCCATAGCGGGCAGCGCAAGCAGTAAAGTCAAAGCCACGGCAAGGGCAATCTCTCTTTTCATATTTTTCACGGTTCGGGTTGATAAGGTTTATATAGCAAATGGATTGAAATGGACCAATCGCCATTCCCACCGCAAAGTTACACCTTTCCGGCCCATTTCGCAAGCCCCGCCGCCCGAATTTCCCCTCACTTTGCCTTTAACGCATTAGTCCGCTTACCACAGCGCGTAGCATTCGGTAACTTTTTAGTTGAAGCTTTTTCCCGAGAAAAAGCCGCCCGAAGCGCTGTGGCATCGGGCGGCTGCTCAGTGCGCTCGGCGGTAGCGCTATTGAGCCGGTGTGAACTCTATCTCAAGGTCGTAGCTGTTCCCCCGCGCATTGGTAATCGTG
>CAMHGU010000208.1 GCA_946184715.1 uncultured bacterium
AGCTGGGCGTAGCGGGATGGGCTGACGCCCACGTCGCGCTTGAAGGCGCGGGTGAAATTGGAGGTATCGGCGTAGGCACACATCTGGGCCACCTCGGCCACGCTGAGCTGGGGTTGATTGCGCAAGAGGTAGCAGGCGCGCTGCATTCGGATAATCTGGATAAAGGCCTGGGGCGTCTCGTCGAGGAGCTGCGCGAGGCGCTGTCGCAGCTGGAAGGGGCTTAGGGCGAGGTGCTGCGCGAGCATCGCGGCATCGATATTGCCGGAGCCGATGAGGTCGTTAGCCTCCTTGACCATTTTCTCGATGAAATCGCGGTCGGCGGGCTGGAGCTCACGCTCAGCGAGGTCGCGCACGCCGGCGATTGCCTCGTCGTACTGCTCATTGAGGCGGACGTACTTGGCCTGCAGCTCGTCGATATCCGAGGAGAGCTGGCGATTGATAGCCTTCTGGCGGCGGTTGCGGCGATACATTAACCACCACACGAGGGCACCGAGCGCGGCGATAGCCACGGCGATGGCGATAGCCCACATCTTGGCTCGATGCTCGTCGTGGTTCTCGAGCAACAGCCAGTCGTTGCCGAACTCCGCGTTGTAGCGGGCGAGGCTCTCGGCCGAGGCGGTGGAGTAGATAGAGTCCTTGATGACGTTGAAGCGGTCGAAGGCCACTTTGGCGTCGGCAGGGTCGGTGCGCCACAGCGACTCGTAGAGGCCGCGGCGGGCGCGGGCTTCATTGGCCAGGTCGCCCAGGAGCGCGAAGATATTGGCCGCTTCGCGGTAGTAGAGCGCAGCCTCATCAAGGCGGCTCTGCTCGAAGAGCACACGTCCCATCTCGTTGCAGGCGATGCCGAGCGACTGCCGGTTGTTGTCGGCTCGCAGTAGCGGAATCACCTGAGCCAGAATCATCTCCGCCTCAGCGTACTGTTTCATTCCGGTGAGGACCGAGGCTTTCTGGGCAAGGCGGATGTGGGCGCGGGAGCCGAGGTTGAGGGCGATGTCGATGTCGTAGGCCTCGTTGATGCACTTGAGCGCCAGCTCATTCTTGTCGAGAGCGTGAAACACCTCGGAGGCGGTGGCCAGCAGCACTGCCAGGCGCGCCTTATTGCCCGAGTGTCGAGCCATATCGATACCCCTTATCACATACTGCTCCGCCTCTTGCGGCTGCTTGGCGCTGAGGTAGATAGCGGCGAGGGTATTGAGCGAGGAGCTGATTACGTCAGGGTCGCCCGAGGCGAGGTCAAGCTCGAAGCACCGCTTGGCATATACGGCAGCCGTGTTGTAATCGGCCTGACGTGTGTAAACTATGGCGAGAAGGCTAAGGCAGTCGGCCTCCATCGTCGGGGTGGAGACCAGCGGGAGAGCCTTGAGGAGATACTGCTCCGCTTCGTCATACTCCTGCTCATTGTAGTACCACTCGCCGGCCCAGTACCACACGTTCTCCTTGAGCCGGTCGAGCGATGTATCGGCCGGTAGCCCGGAGTTGTCGTCGATGAAGTCGGCATCGCGCAAGGCGCTGAAGAACGCCGTGGCTGTTGACTGCGAGGGAGCCGCGTCGAAGGCGGTCAAAGCCTTCTCGACACTGTCGTCGGGCACCGCGGCAGCGAAGCCGCAGCAGCATATCGCCACAGCGAGCATCAGGCAGAATCGCAACTTTGAAGAGAACGTAGGCTTCATAGCAGTAACATCACAGCAAAGGTAGCAATTAGCTGTGAGAAAGGCAATAGCTCGGCCCGGGAAAAACGGCGCGCCCGGCAGGCAATGTAATAGTGACGATGACTACGTTAACGCCTGCCGCTAAAGTCGCTCGCTATTCGTCCTGCTCGTAATAGTAGGAGTAGTCAATGCCTTTGAGAAATATCTCCCGGTCGTCGATATCAGGGGTCATAGCCCCCTTAAGCAGTGCCCGTATGAAAGTTGAGTCGGTCATACTTCTCCTCATCGCTTCCAGGTAGTGACGTTTGTCAATCTTGCTCCAGTCGACACACCTCTTGAGGCGCCTTTTAAACAACAGGTCCAGCCAGATGCGAGTGGAGCGCCCGTTGCCCTCCATAAAAGGATGCGCCACATTCATCTCCACATACTTATTGACAATTTCATCGAAAGAGGAGTCGGGCATCTGTTCTATGAGCCTCAGGTTGTGCATCAGGTATTCGGCGCGGCAAAAGATAGTACCACCTTTGGAAATGGTCTTGGCCCGTATCTGACCGGCAAAGTCGTAGAGCCCGCCGAAGAGGTAGGCATGAATCTGCTGCAGGCATTTCACCGTTCCGGCCTCCAGGGTGTCGAGCAATCCGCTTTCGACCAGCGAGTACGCTTTCTTTTTGCTCTGCCCGTCAATGCTATTGTCGCTATATCTGAACCAATCGAGAAAAGCATTGGCGCGGTTGTTGGGATAATGCGTGGCCACGGTCAGCACACCCTCGGCATCCAGAGCATCGGCCTTGCGCTTTTTGCCGTCGGGAGCCTCGAATTTGAACTCGTGAGTGACACTCACGAGTTGAACGCCGGCAGCGTTCAACTTCTTCTGTCACCGCCAGTAGTTACCCGCCTTTACATAGTCATCCTCGTTGTTGATAGCTCGTACGATGTCGGTAGCCGAAAACCACCACTTGCGGTGCTCTTCGTCCCAAACGGCTCGGACTTCCCGGTCGTTAAAAAAACGGATAGACTTTTTGCTCATGCCACTGCTATGCTTATAAGGAGGTAATATTAAAGCTGACGTTCCGAGTACGAAGTTACTCATTTTCTCCGATATAACCCACCGATTGCTTGTGTATTTGTTAATAAATCGCAGCGGCTACGAATTGATATTGAGGAAGAATGTCGACAAGAAGGGCTACAAGGCGAAGGGCACTTACAGGGAAAACAAAAAAATGGGCTGAAAATCGAGAGATTAACAGTCCATTTTCGGTGCTCAGAGCGGGACTTGAACCCGCACGGCTGCAATAGCCAAGGGATTTTAAGTCCCTCGTGTCTACCATTCCACCATCCGAGCGGAGCTTTAGGCGGTGCAAAGATAGCAAATAATTCAGAAACAAACGACAAAGGGGGGCGAAAAAAGCGCGAGCCTCGCTGAGAGGCCCGCGCGGGCAGTAGGATAGAATAGTGATGAAAATGATGGTTAGTTATCCCCTGCCAATACTTTTTCGAGAAGGATAGAGATGTCGGAGCCGTCGATATTGCCGTCCTCGTTGATGTCGGTGGTATCGAAGACGGCGTCGCCCGAAATGAGGGT
>CAMHGU010000209.1 GCA_946184715.1 uncultured bacterium
AGCTGCGCGGTGGCTCGTGGCCCTACCTTCATAGCGACAGCAAGCCGAGCGGTGGGAGGCTCGGCGTGGCATATCACATCGGCACATCTTCGACGTGCCTGACTATGAGGTCGCGCGGTCCACACAGTGCGAGCCATACCTTCGGCATGACTCGCACAATGTGCTAACAACGCCAGCAGGTCTCCGACCTGTCCCCTCGGCAGCGCCTCAGCAGCATATACACCTGTCCCCTCGGCAGCGCCTCACCGACGAAGCACGCTATCGCGTGGAATTGCGCAGCAATCGGCCTCAGCCAAATTTTTCAAAATTTAATTCAAATTTACTCATTCGTTTGGTGTCGAATGTGTTAGTTTGAACAATTTGACGTGGGGTCGATGGCTTTGCAATTCCGCAGCGCCGCCAAGTCATAAGTCAGTAGAAATCGGACGGCGCCGGGCGCTCAAGAGCGGGGCGGAAAGCGAGCAGCCACGCTATCGGGGCGATGCGTGGCTGCTCTTGTGGGTTAAGTAGTAGCGGGATATCAACTTACTTCTTTTCGGGCTTCTTGGCCTCTACTTTGCGATCTTTCTTGTTGATCTTGCAGTCGGCTTTCTTGCCGTCTTTCTTGCAGCAGTCGGCTTTCTTCTTGCAGCATTCTTCGTTTTTCTTGCAGCAGTCGGCTTTCTTGTCACATTCGGCCTTCTTGCTACATTCAGCCTTCTTGCTGCATTCGGCCTTCTTGCTGGGGCAAGCCTCTACCTTCTGGGCTTCGGCCTTGCGCGATGCCGGAGCTTGGTCGGCAGCGGCGGCTCCGAGAGCTACTATAGCTACCAGAGCGAGCGACAATAATGTCTTTTTCATAATCATAGGATTAAATTAGTGAATTAAAAGGGGTTAAAATTGGATAACTCGTCGTTATGTCGCAGCTACTTACTTCGCTGGGCTGAGAAGACTACTTTGATTTTGGCATCGGCGAGCTTGAGGCGCGCTATAGCCGGAGCGTTGATATACGGGGTGATATTGGTTACCGACGAATTGGTGCTGCTGACGCTGGCCTCGGTTGATACGAGCACGGGGCAGAGCACGAGTTGGGAGTCGCCATCGTCGGGCAGGCCTTTCTCGTCGATGATGTCGAGGATAAAGTCGCGCATATTTTCAAAGACGTAGAGCTTCTTGCCGGAGTCGTAGGCGGCGAGGAAGTAGTCGATATCTACAATCTCTTCGCGGTCGAAGAATTTCTGCTTGTCGGCGGCTCGGATGAGCAGCAGGTGGGGCGGCGGCATAATGCTGTCGGTCACTGCGATAGGCTCGGCGGGAATCTCAAAGTAGAGGGTGTTGAGCACGCCGAGGCCCGATTGCGACAGCACGGAGCATCGTCTCATTATCTCCTCGGTGGGGAAGTCGAGGCTTACGTCGCAGCCTATGGGAGCTTGCACTATCGCTTGTCCGGCATCGATGCGGCCGGCGACGGAGGGGGCGGTGGTCAGCTCGATGATGTTGTTGTTGAGAACCTCGGGCGAGGCCGCGAGATAATCGGCGGTGCGATTGTAGATGGTGTCGGTGCCATCTGATTTCTTAGCCTTGGCACGATAGTAGAAGCGCACGGCATCGCGGGTGATGTACATCATACGGCCGCTGCCGAACGACGACTGCACTATGAAACCCGGGCATATCTGCTGGGCAAATGTGGTGGGGTTGTTGAAGATGGGGGGCTCGTTCTTGTAGGCGTTGAAGATGCGGCGGCCGAACTCGACGGGCAGGGGCACCGTCACGTCGCGATAAGGCAGGAGCTGGAGGGTATCGCCCACGGCGAGATTGGTGGCTACGTACGACGTCGAGGCCAATGGCTTGGAGGCGTCGTAGAAGTCGGTAGCGTCGAAGTCGCTGTAGATGGGCGAGGGGAGTTGCTTGGTGAGCTCATACACCGTAAGGCCCATAGGCACGATGGAGTCGCCGGTGAAGCCGCCGGTGGGGATGCGAAGCACGAGCTTCACCGAGTCGATAAGCTCAGCGGTCACACCGGCGGTGTCGATGAGGCTCGAGGGCATAAATTGGGTTACGAAGTCGGAGTGGAGGTCGCCGTAGTTCTCGCTGCTGATGGCGCCGAGAAGCTGGGTGGCAGTGCGCGAGGCGATGCGCAGCGTGGTGGCCGATGCGCCTTGCACGGTGAAGGAGGAGTCCATTATCACCTCGGCCTCCGTCTGGGTGATGGAGGTGCCTACCGAGCCTTTCTCGCAGGAGGCAACGGCGATAATTGCAATCACGATTATAAAAGAGTAAAGTAGCCTCTTCATTTAATCCGGAATATTATTAAGAGTTGGGACGTAATGCAGTTGATTGATAAGCAGCGTAAGAGCCTTGCCTTTCAGTCTGTCATAGCGAGCGATAGAAGTCGATGTAGGCATCGACCGATTCGTCGCCGTCGCCGGGGTAGGCGAGGACGGGCTTATTGGCGCTCTTGGCGTAAGCGATCAGCTCGGGGTCGGCCTCGGGGCAGGCTTCCACCACGGCGTCGGCCGCATCGATAGCGAGCTTATAGAGGTCGGTAGTGCTTACGGGCTTGCCGGCGATGGCCTTGAGGGCCTCGGCAGGCACGCCGTCCTGCTGAAGCTTCTCGGCCAGGCGAGCGTCGAGCGGAGTGTCGAGCTTGTCGTTGAAAATCTGGAGCACCACCTTGGCGTTGGTAAATACCGGGTCGTCGCAGTACACGTAGCGGAGATACACGGCCGTGAGAGCCGAAATCCAGCCCTGGCACTGCACCAGCTCGGGAATCCAGCGCAGCTTCTTCACCGTCTCGAGCGAACCTCTCACGAAGAAGATGCTTCGCTCATCGTTGTCGGTCGGCGAGCTTACGGTCTCAAGCTCTTTGGTGCCGCCGTGGGTGAAATAATCATCGTTGTAGAAGAAGTAAACTTGCATACGGGTGGGCTGCAGAGTAGCCACCTTGATGATTAGAGGGTGGTCGTTGTCGTCAATGATGATGTTCATCCCCGAGAGGCGTATCACCTCGTGAAGCTGATTGCGGCGCTCGTTGATGCAGCCGTATTTGGGCATAAAGGTGCGTACCTCGATGCCGCGCTCCTGCACTCCTTGCGCCAATTGGTTGGCTTGTCGCGATGTAGGTGTCTCAGGCAGATAGGGATAAATCTCGTGATTGACAAACAATATTTTGTTTAAGTCCATTCTTAGCTAACTTATTAAATATTACCGCAAATTTACTAAATTTTGCCGATATTCGGGCAATCGGGGAG
>CAMHGU010000210.1 GCA_946184715.1 uncultured bacterium
TCGTTGAGGTCGGCCACCTTAATCTGCTCGTCGCTGACGCCACCCGAGAGAGCCATCTCGAGCAGGATTGAGACGTCGTTGCCATCGACCGACCCATCGCCGTTGAGGTCGCCCTTGATGACATCCACGATAGCCTTGATATTGGCAAACTCCTTCCAGCCCGTGGCGTTGCGGTACAGTTCGAGCGACTCAGCGGGCACAAAGAGCGTGGCGTTGCTATAGATATCCGCATTGAACGCGCCGTAATAGATCGCGGGCGGCCCTGCGGCACGCACTGTCACACTCGTTATTCCGCTAGCACCGATGAATGCTGCGGTCTCCACCTTCTCGAGCGAGGCAGGCAGGTCGAGAACCTTAATTTTGGAACAATACTCGAAGGCGCGCTGACCTATGTAGCGGAGAGAATCGCCCTTGATTGTAGTCAAAGCAGAGCAGCTGCCGAAAGCACCGTAGCCTAACGAATCCACTTGCTGAAGGTCAACTCTCGTAAGTTTGGACATATACGCGAAGGCCTCCGAAGCGATACCCTTTACCGCCCATTGCGATGACGAAGCATCGGAATAAGGCACCTCCTCGCGGGCCGGAATCGTCAGCGTGGTGATATTCCTATCGAAGTTGTGCTTGTAGATAGTCAGTCGCTTGCGGGGCACATCCATCTGATAGCGGTATCCCGAGAGATAGATGCTGTCGCAGCCGACGATTTCCTTCGGTATGACGTTCCAGTCGGCCGAAGCCTGATAAGCTTCAAGCGCCGTGCTGGGCACGTGAAGCACCAAATGATTGACCAATGAGCCCGAGATATGCCCGGAGAAAGCGTCGGCCAGGCCAGTAACCGAAACGGGAAGGGCTTGCAAGTTGTAGAGATGCTGCACTGTAGCGCCCGAGCCGGCGAACAGACAGCTCCAGAAAGCGTTTTTGCCCACCGACTGGAGCCGACCCGGCAGTGTGGCGCGCTGCAGGCCTGAATTCATGAAGGCGGTAGCCCCTATACTTGTGCAGTTGTCGGGCATATCAAAATCGCGAAACTTTTTACATTGGTAAAACATCGAGTTGCTGATCTCGGTGAGCCTGTTTGGCAGTGATATTTTGGCTAAAGCTTCGCAACCGGAGAAAGCCGAAGAGCCAATTCCTTTGACCGACTCAGGCACAGTGAAGCTCTCAAGGACTTTACATCCGCTAAATGCGCCGGCACAGATAGAGTCGAGCTCGGGGGCATGGAGCGCCAAATTCTTGAGCGCGGGGCAAGCGGCGAACGCGTACTTGCCTATCTTCTTAAGTTTTGGCGCATAGCTAATGACAGTGGTTAATGCCGAGCACCGGTAGAAACTTTTCTCCGAAATCTCTTCGAGATCATCGGGAATAACAATCATTTGGAGCGAAGTGCAGTCGCTGAAAGCCTCCACACCAGTTTTCTTCAATTTTGACGGCAGCGTGACATCAGTCAATGCCGTGCAATAAGTGAAGCAATTGCGCGGAATCTCTTCAAGCCCTTCGGGCACAATCACCGATGTGAGAGCCGAGCACGCCCTGAAAGCGTTGTCGCCGAGCGTTTTGATATTAGCTCCGGTATCGTTGTACCAAACGATTTGTTGCAGATTAGTGCATGACATAAACGCTTGGTAGCTAATGCGCGTCAAGTTCTTGCTACACACCACAACCGTTATATTCTTATTTTCTTGAAAAGCTAATGGAAATATTGCCTCAACCGGATAAGTGACGCCATCAATCTGAATGGTTTCGGGGATAATAAGTCCGGATTTAGTATAGTTGGCCCCTGAAACTATTGCAGCGTAGTCGCCGTTTGAGTCATGGTAAGCGTTGAATTGCAAGCCGTCATCGGTGGTGACAGAACCTATCACTTGAGCCTGAAGAGCCATTGCGGCTACGGCAAATGCCAATGTCAGTATAAAGCGGATACGTTTCATAAGCTTCGAATATTGAGTTAGGTTTACTTCGTTGATTGAATAGGCAAAAATAAGCGATTTAGTTGGGATTTCAAAGGGTTATTGTCAAATAGTGCGCGGGCTGAGGAGCGAGGCGAGGGTGTCGATTTGGGCTTGTGTGGTGGCCCAACTCGTGGCGAAACGCGCGACGCAGCGCCCATCGGGGAGCTGCTGCCAGGTTTCGTAGAGCACGAGACCGTCGAGGAGCCGGCGGTGGCTCGGGGAGAGAATGGGGAATTGCTGATTGGTGGGCGAGTCGATAAAGAACGGTATTCCGGCCCGCTCGAAAACGGCTTTGAGCCTCATCGCCATCGCTATGGCGTGGCGGCTGAGGCGCTCGTAGAGCCCGTCGGTGAAGAGCGTGGCGAATTGCAGGCCGAGCAGCCGGCCCTTGGCGAGGAGGCCGCCGTGCTGCTTCACCGAGGTGAAGAAGTGGCGCGGCGCATTGCCTTGCGGGAACACCACCGCCTCGCCGCAGAGGGCGCCCACCTTGGTGCCGCCTATGTAGAACACGTCGCAGAGCCGCGCCAGCTGCGGCAAGTCGATGTCGGCAGCATCGCAGGCGAGGCCGTAGCCGAGGCGCGCGCCATCGACGAATAGCGGCAGATGCTCGCGGAGGCACACGGCGTGGAGCTGCTCCAGCTCCTCGCGGCTATAGATAGTGCCGTACTCCGTAGGGTAAGAGATATACACCAAGCCCGGCTGCACCATGTGGGCAGCCGAAGCGTCGGCGTGGAACGCGCTGAGGTAGCCGCTCAGCTCCTCGGCCGAGATTTTGCCCTCACGGCCCGGGAGCGTAAGCACCTTGTGGCGGCACATCTCGATGGCGCCGGCCTCGTGCACGGCGATATGTCCCGTGTCGGCCGCGATGGCCCCCTCGTAGCTATGCAGCAGCGAGTCGATGACGATGGCGTTGGTCTGGGTGCCGCCGGTGAGCAGAAACACATCGGCGCTGTCGCAGCCTACGGCTTGGCGTATCTTGGCGCGCGCCTCGGCGGTGAAGCGGTCGTCGCCATAGCCGGGCTCTTGCTCGAGGTTGGTGGCAGCAAGGCGTTCAAGGATGGCGGGGTGGCACCCCTCGTTGTAGTCGCAAGTAAAGGATATCATAGCGCTTATCGGGTTGGTTATCATTTTCAGGCGTTCGCTTTACAAAGATAACACCTCTTGCCGAGCCTGCAATACCTTCGCACCAAAACGATGCGAAAAAATTTTGCGGGATATTTATTCGATATCTGTGTAAATATGGCTATATTTATATTGAAAATACGGAGTA
>CAMHGU010000211.1 GCA_946184715.1 uncultured bacterium
ACTTGTACGGGTAGTCGTTCGCTTTCGGGCATCTTCCATTCTTCGGGGCCATTAATCACCATATATCGGTTTCTCAGCCTATTATTCTCGCCCAGGAGTAGATTGCGGAAGAACCGTATCAGAAATAATGGCTCATAATTGATACCCTTATTCAAATTACGATAGTTGGCACGCACCAGCGCATTGCGGAAATACCACGAATGGCGTTCAAACATATCATTGTTGACGTTGAAACCTTGTGAACGCAAATACTTAATGGTAAAAATGGCCGTAGTACGTGTATTGCCTTCGCAAAATGGATGTATCTGCCACAGGCCGGAGACGAATTTTGCCAGATGCTCCACCATTTGGTCTTTGTTCAAAGGCGTATAATCAAACTGCCGCTCTTGGCTCAAGTCGTATTCTATGGCCGGTCGCAAATCCTGCCAGCGAGCATAAAACACCGAGTCGCCTCTCAGTATCCACTCCTTTTTAGAGATGTCGTATTCGCGAAAACGGCCGGCGTGCTTGAAAACGCCTTCGAAAATTGCGCGATGAATAGCCGCCAGTCCGGCCACGCTGTAAGTGAAAGCATTGGTCTGAAGAAGCTTCGAGATGTTGCTCGACACGCGGTCGGCCTCTTCCTCATGGGCATTGCCCTTGTCGTGGTCGGTTTTGCTGGAGTGGTACTCGGTCACCATCTCGCGCACTTCGTCGATGGAGATTTCGCCCAGAATATTTCTGATGGCGGTCTGCTGCAGATAACCGGAGGTCTTCAATCCATCCACAGCCTGCAAGCCAATCGCCACACGCCAAGCCTCCGCCCTCTCTTTCTGTTGGGGCTCTCCTTGACGTATATACTCGTCGAAGTTAATATACTCTATGTCGTCGCTCATATTCAAATTGCGATTGGTGTTATGCCCGAGCGGGGGTTATTTCAGGCGGAAGAGATAGGCTGCGGTGATGCCTATGGCCATACCGGAGGAAGAGGAGAACGCATCGCTGCGCTTGGCTGAGAACACGTTGCCGAGGCCGTAGTAGAACCGTCCTTCGAGCATCACCGAGTGCCGGCCGCCGAAAGCCACCTCCATACCCACACCGGCCATAATGCCGTAGTCGAAGCGGTTCTTGACCTCCAGCCCGTATTGCGCCGTGCGGTGCACGTTGACGGGGAAGTCGGGGAGGGCGCTGATGTTGCCGGTGTCGAAGTTGGCGCTGGCGCTGTTGGCAATCATCACGCCTATCTGCGGCCCGAGATTGACGAATCCCTTAAATCGCTCGCTGCCGAAGTAGATGTGGGTCATAATGGGCAGCTCGATATAAGTGAGGCTGCGGCTGTAGGAATAGGGCGCGCCGTCGAAGTTCTCTTTCCAGCCGCGCTGCGAGAAGTTGAGCTCGGCCATGATGCCGAAGTGGTTCTCCTCGATGTAGCGGAATACGCCGCCCACCTGCGGGCCTAAACGCCAGCCTTGCGGCACCGATGGCGACAGCGATTGGCGCGTCAGTAGCACGCCGCCCTTGCCGCCAATGTAGATGCGCTTGTCGATGCGGCGCTGGGCCGTGGCGCTCAGCCCTGCGATGGCTGCTATGACTATGATAAGAAGAAGGCGTTTCATCGGGTGCTCTTGTTTATGCCTGTGGAGCCGAAGCTGATGAAGTTGACGGCTTCGTTGACGTAGCCGGCGCCGTCGGCGTGGCGCGCGAAGCGCACGTCGGTCTGCACGCCGTTGCCGCTCGGCTTGCAGTCGCCTATTCGGCTGCCGCATTGGCTCAGCGCGTCGATGATGTAGGTGCCGCAGTCGTAGCCCATCACGGCAAAGTAGGGCACGGCATCGTTCATCTTGTGGCCGTACCAGCGCTTGAAGTCAAGCTCTATGGTCTTGAACGTGGCCGATTGGGGGTCGGCGTAGAAGCGGGAGTAGATGTAGGCGTCGGCGGCTTTGAGGTCGTCGTGGGAGCCGGTGTAGGTAATCCACTCGGGGTAGCCGAAGAGGCTCAGACGAGCGTCTTTGTTCTCTTGCTTCACGCTCTTGACGGCCTTGATGATGGCTGTGAGGGTCTTCTTGCTTGCGCTTGTGGGCATCACCACGTAGCCTTTGCCCTCCTTTGTAAGCTCGGTAAGCTCATCGGCCGTGAGCACACGTGTGATGCTGAAGTCCTGATATTTAATGCCTTGCTTCACGAGGTGGAGCTTGAAGTCGGCCACGATGTCTTTCTCGGTTTCGCCGTTCTGCTTTACGAAGATTACTTGGCGGCCGTCGAGCGCGCGGGTGAACTCTTCAATGACCTTGCGGTTCATCACGTCGGCCGGGGTGATGATTTGGTAGAATGTGCTGTCGCTCTTATAGTTGTCGGCACGCGCGGCGAAGGCGTTGAGCACGGCGATGCCGCGGCGGTTGCCGTAGCGGGCTATGGAGGTGACGGCCGCGGTGGCGTCGGGGGCGAAGATAGCGTCCATACCCGAGAGCTCGGGCTTGCGGAGCAGGTCGTCGACGTTCTCGCCATTGGCACCGGTGTCGTAGGTGTGAAGGCGAATGGTCTTGCCGGTTGACTGGCGGGCGTTGTCCACGGCGAGGAGGAATCCTTCGTAGAACTCCGTGTAGAGACGCGACTGCTTGTTCATCTTGCTGTCGAGCTGGAGGGGCAGCATCAAGGCGATGTTGATGGAGCGCTTGTCGTTGCCGATGGCGGTGGCCGGCTCGGTGTTGCCGGCGGCATCATCGGGATTAACCTGGGGCGCGGCGGGCGCGGCGGGCTGAGGCTCGGAGGTGACGGCGGTGGGGTCGCCGGCGCCGCGGTTGTCGCGCACGCGGATGGTGGTGTCGAGCTTGAAGTTGTCGGCCGCGATGCCGGGATTGAGGGCCTCGATGTCGGCTATCGTGGTGTTGTAGCGCTTGGCCACATTATATAAGGTGTCGCCTTTCTTGATAGTGTGGTTGATGATGGTGCCGGGGGCGGCAGGGGCGACAGGCGTAACCGTTGCCTCGGGGGTGGTTGTCACCGCGGGGGTTACACTTGGCTCAGCGACGAACTCGCCTTTGCGTATCAGCAGCATCATTCCCGGCTCGATGCCGTTGGCGGCTTCGGGGTTGAGGGCGATAATCTCCTCCACGGTCATTCCGTTCTGCTTAGAGATGCCGTAGAGCGATTCGCCTTTCACCACCTTATGATAGAGGTCGGGGGTGCGCCGCTTCTCGGTGATTATTGAGGAGGGCTGCT
>CAMHGU010000212.1 GCA_946184715.1 uncultured bacterium
GGATTTGGCTTGGATGGCGCGCTGGATTTCGGCGGCGTACTCGTATTTTTCTTGAGCTACGGCGCGGTCGAGCATGCGGCGTAGCCGGTCGAGGGAGAAAGAGGCGAGCTGGGAGGCGTCGCTGACGGTGACAGTGGGGTCGTCGATTTGGGTGACGACGGTGGTGCCGTTGGCTCCTTGCTCTTCGCGGAGCACCACTCCTGTGCTTTCGATGACGGAGCGGGTGGCGAAGATGGGTGCTTCGAGGCGGAGGGCCATAGCGACGGCGTCGCTGGTGCGCGACTCGATGTGTAGCTCGCGACCTTCGGCGGTGAGGAACACCATAGAGCAGAAGAACACGCCGTCGTGGAAGTCGTAGATTACCACTTCGTAGAGCATAAGGTTGGAGTGGCTTACGACGTCGGCAAATACGTCGTGGGTCATGGGTCGCTCGAGCTTCACGCCTTGCACTCTCACGGCGATGCTTTGGGCTTCGGCAGTGCCAATGAGGACGGGGATGCTGCGCTGTCCGGCGGCTTCGGCGAGGATGAGGGCGTAGGCTCCGGATTGGACTTCGGAATATGTGATGCCGCGCACTTGCATCAGCACTTTATCTTCATCGTTGTAGGGAGGTTGTTTCATAGCTGTAGGTCGATTTTTTGTCCGGTGATAATACCGCTGCCGAAGCAGAGGCGCGCTTCGGGGTCGTAGATTGCGGTGAACTGTCCGGGAGCGATGCCTTGCACACGGGTGTCGCTGACGACGACGAAGGAGGCGTCGGGGAGCTGGCGTAGCGTGCCGTGGAGGAACTCGGGGGAGTGTCGGTTTTTGAAAGCGACGGGCACGGGGCTGCTGAGGTCGGGCCAGGGGCAGCCCGAGATGAAGTGCATCTCGTCGAGGTGAAGCACACGGCCGTATTGCTTCTCGGTGTCGTAGCCTCGCGACACGTAGATGGCATTGTCGGTGATGTTTTTCTTAACCACAAACCAGGGTCCGCCGCTGAGGCCGAGGCCTTTGCGCTGTCCTATGGTGTGGAACCAGTAGCCGCGGTGCTCGCCGAGCTTGCGACCGGTCTCAATCTCGATGATGGGGCCGGGGCGCTCGCCGAGGTGTCGGGCTATGAAGTCGTTGTAGTTGATTTTGCCGAGGAAGCATATACCCTGGCTATCCTTGCGGAAGGCGTTGGGGAGCTTGGCTTCGGCGGCGATGCGTCGCACCTCGCTCTTGGGGAGGTCGCCGAGCGGGAACATAGCGTGGGCGAGTTGCTCGCGGGTGATGCGGGCGAGGAAGTCGGTTTGGTCCTTGACGGGGTCGACGGCCGTGGCGAGGTATTTGACGCCATCGACTACGGCCGTAGAGGCGTAGTGGCCGGTGGCGGTCAGGTCGAACTCGCGGCCCCAGCGCTGCTCGAAATATCCGAACTTGATGATGCGGTTGCACATAATGTCGGGGTTGGGGGTGAGGCCGGCTTTGACGGTACGTAGGGCATACTCCATTACGTTGTCCCAGTACTCTTGGTGGAGCGAGACCACGTCGAAGGGCAGTCGGTATCGCGCGGCGATTAGGCGGCACATCTCGATGTCCTCTTCGGCCGAGCAGTCGCCCTCGTCGGTGTCGAGGCCTATACGGATATAGAAGAGGTGCAGGTCGAGGTCGGGCTTCTGCGATAGCAGATGCACCACCACCGCGCTATCTACGCCACCGGATATTAGGACCGCAATCTTCATAGTGAGTGAGGGGTCTTAAGCTTTGTCGATAGTGGCTTCGCCCTCTTCATCGCGGTCGCGGTTGACAAGGCGGAGCGAGATCAGGTAATCGAGCGACACCTTGCCGGGCCCGGCAAGGAGGAAATAGACAAAGATGCCTATGAAGAGCATAGGGAGCAGGAGCATCGCGGTTTCGCCGCTATCGGCCATATCGGCAATTGAGTTGGACCCCACGAGATAGTGCATAGCCGCCACGGTATAGGCAATGCCGCCGGCTGCGGCGAAGCGGGTTAGGAAGCCGAAGATAATCATAGCGGCGCAGAGAATCTCGAGCACGGCCAGGATGGTGTAGAACGTGGGGTTGGAGAGGAAATGCGGCGGCAGCTCGCCCATGACCACGTTGAGGCCGAACTGCATAAACATAATGCCCACGAACATACGCAGGAACAGGCGCGACATATTGCTATAAGTGTGGCCAGTGACGAATATGAACAGTCGTTTTATCTTTTCCATATTAAGGAGCTTGATTATCGGTTGAGAATATCGACGAGTTGGTCGGTAGTAATTTTCTTGCTGATGATGCTGAGGTGCTCATCGAGGAGGTATATTGTGGGCTTGGAACGGAGGTCGTAGAGGTCCTCCACCTCGGTGCAGGCACCTGCAATCCATCCTGCGGGGAGGCCGGCGGCCTCGGCGGCCCACTGCGGGGAGTAGTCGCGGAGGGTGATGCTGACGAAACGGATTACACCACGGTCGATGAGCTGCTGCAGCGAGGCGTTGGTGGAAAGGCGCAGGGTGGCGATGCGGCAATCATCGCAGGTGGGGTCGTTGAAGAAGAGGATAGTCTGGGCGTGCTTGACGGTGTCGAGCGGCAGGTCGTAGAAGGCGTGGCGCAGGCCGTCGGTGCCGGTGTACTGGAAGTCGAGCGCCTTGACGCCCTCCTGGTTGCGGTTGATTTTGGTAATCTGCTCTTGGAAGCGCACCTTCTCGGCCTTCTTTACCTTCGACGATTGCACTATGGCGTTGAGGAAATAGAGGTAAGCCTCGTCGCTTTGGAGGTAAGCCTCATCAGAGTAAAGGCACCGCTCGGCCTCGTCGGCAAAGAGCCAGAAGTTGTTGACATTGGACTGCGCGCGGTTCATAGTGCCGGCGATGGAGGTGCGTACCACGTTGCGGTGGGCGTAGGGCATCATCTTAATGAAATCGACAAAAGCCGAGTGGAACCCCTCGGTGTCGCTCACCTGGCGGGAGAAATTGAAGTTGTCCCAGAAGTGAGTGAGGTAGAAATTGGCACGATTCTCGAGCGTGGAGATGGTGTCGGGCACCTGCGGATAGGGGAAAAAGGTGACCGGCGCAGCCTCCTGCGCGCGGAGCCAAGCCGAGGCGGCGGCTACCAATATCGTGATTATCAATAATATACGTTTCATATCAGAGCGTTATATACCAATTCACAAAGATACAAATTCTTGACCACACACGCAACAACCGTGCCAAAGGCGCAGGCGG
>CAMHGU010000213.1 GCA_946184715.1 uncultured bacterium
CTGCTGGCCCGCACCATAGCCAAGCTGCTTCAGGTGCCTTTCGCTATCGTCGATGCTACGGTGCTGACCGAAGCCGGATATGTGGGCGAAGACATTGAGAGCCTGCTCGTGCGCCTGCTTCAAGCCTGCGATTACGATGTGGCAAAGGCCGAAACCGGCATCGTCTTTATCGATGAGATTGATAAGATTGCCCGCAAGAGCGACAACCCGTCGATCACTCGCGACGTGTCGGGCGAAGGCGTGCAGCAGGGCCTGTTGAAGTTGCTTGAAGGCTCGATTGTGAATGTGCCGCCGAATGGCGGGCGCAAGCACCCCGAGCAGAAGATGATAGCCGTCAACACCAAGAACATCCTCTTTATATGCGGCGGCGCATTCGAAGGCATTGAGCGGCAGATTGCTCTTCGCCTCAACACCCACGTGGTGGGCTTCGGCACCGATGCCAAAGCCAAGGAGCTGAAGCGCAGCAACCTGCTGAAGTTTGTAGCTCCGCAGGATTTGCGCACCTACGGCCTTATCCCCGAGATTATAGGCCGCCTGCCGGTGCTCACCAATCTGGAGCCGCTCGACCGCGACGCGCTCAGGCGCATTCTCACCGAGCCGAAAAACGCTCTCGTCAAGCAGTATGTCAAACTGTTCAAGATGGATAAGGTGGAGCTTTCTTTTGCCGACGACGCTCTCGACCTCATCGTCGATAAGTCGATTGAGTTCAAGCTCGGCGCGCGAGGTCTGCGCTCCATCATCGAGACGATTATGACCGATGCGATGTTTGAAATGCCAGGCTCCGGTACCGAAAAATTTGTGGTCACGGCCGAGTATGCGGCTAAAAAGATTGAAAAATTGCAGTCTTTAGCCGCTCAAGAGTGAAAATATCAGTAAAATTTCCAACTTTTGTTGGAAATTTGCTTTTACTGATATATATTTGTTACGGAAATTGGTTTCGACGATTTTCGTAAAACAATCTTATGGCAAAAAACGACATCATTACTTCGGCGTTGAAGCAGCATTTCGGCTTCGACACCTTCAAAGGCCAGCAGCGAGCTATCATTGAAAGTCTCGTGTCGGGCCACGACACTTTCGTGCTGATGCCCACCGGTGGAGGCAAGTCGCTTTGCTACCAGCTTCCTTCGCTGATGATGGAGGGCAC
Organism: uncultured bacterium; assembly: GCA_946184715.1. Lineage (GTDB taxonomy): Bacteria > Bacteroidota > Bacteroidia > Bacteroidales > Muribaculaceae > CAMHGU01. The sequence continues at coordinate 1,145 of CAMHGU010000213.1, forward strand.
TGCCATCGTGATCTCACCGCTCATCGCTTTGATGAAGAACCAGGTGGACGCTATGCGCAACTTCAGCGACACTGACCACGTGGCCCATTTCCTCAACTCATCGCTATCGCGAGCCGACATCGAGGCCGTCAAGAGCGACGTGGAGAAAGGCATCACCAAGCTGCTATACGTGGCGCCCGAGTCGCTCACCAAGGAGGAGAATATCGAATTCCTGCGCAAGGTCAAAATCTCGTTTTATGCCATCGACGAAGCCCATTGCATATCGGAATGGGGCCACGACTTCCGCCCCGAGTATCGCAACATCAGGCCTATCATCAACCAGATCGACAAGCCCGGCGACCGCCGCCCCGTCATCGCTTTGACCGCCACGGCCACCCCTAAGGTGCAGCACGATATTCAGAAGAACCTCGCCATGACCGAGGCCAACGTGTTCAAGTCGTCGTTCAACCGCCCGAATCTTTATTACGAGGTGCGGCCCAAGACCAAGGACGTCGATAAAGAGCTGGTGCGCTTCATCAAGCAGAACGAAGGCAAATCAGGCATCGTGTATTGCCTCAGCCGCAAGAAGGTGGAAGAGCTGGCCGAGATGCTCGTGGTCAACGACATCAAGGCTTTGCCCTATCACGCCGGTATGGACGCTGCCACGCGCAGCGCCAATCAGGACGCCTTTATCCTTGAGAACGTGGATGTGATTGTGGCCACGATTGCCTTCGGTATGGGTATCGACAAGCCCGATGTGCGCTTCGTAATTCATTACGATATTCCCAAGAGCCTCGACGGATATTATCAGGAGACCGGACGCGCCGGACGCGACGGCGGGGAAGGGCAGTGCATCACCTTCTACTCCTACAAGGATATCCAGAAACTCGAGAAGTTTATGCAAGGCCGTCCCATTGCCGAGCAAGAGATTGGCCGACAGCTCCTGCTCGAGACCTCTGCCTACGCTGAATCTTCAGTATGTCGCCGAAAAACCCTGATGCACTATTTCGGCGAAGATTATGAGCCCGACAATTGTGGCAACTGCGACAACTGTCTTAACCCTAAAAAACAAGTGGACGCAAAAGATGAGCTATGCGCGGTGATAGAGACTATCACCGCCCTAAAAGAGAAATTCAAAGCTGAATATATAGTAAAAGTACTTATCGGTAAAGACAACAACGAGATAAAATCCTATGGGCACGACGCGCTGGAGCAATTCGGCGCCTACGACCCTGCCGACGAGCGCCGCCTCGTGGCCGTAATACGCCAAGCCGTAATTGCCGGTTATCTCGACAAAGATATTGAGAATTACGGCCTCCTGAAGGTCACCAAGAAAGGCGCCGACTTCCTCAAGAAACCCACCACGTTTAAAATTGTGGAGGACGCCGATTTCGACGAGGACGAGGATGTGGCCGTGATGAAGGGTGGCGCTTCAGGCGCTGTCGATCCGGAGCTTTACTCCATTCTCAAAGACCTCCGCAAGAAGATTGCCAAGCTCCACGAGCTGCCGCCTTACGTCATCTTCCAAGACCCCTCGCTCGAAGCTATGGCCACCACTTATCCCATCAGCCTGGAAGAGCTGCAGAACATTCCCGGCGTGGGCAGCGGCAAGGCCAAGCGCTACGGCGAGGAGTTTGTAAAGGTCATCAAGCGCCACGTGGAGGAGAACGAGATAGAGCGCCCCGAGGATATCCGAGTGCGAAGCGTTGCCAATAAGAGCAAGGTGAAGATTGCCATCATTCAGGCTATCGACCGAAAAGTGCCGCTCGACGAGCTTGCCGAGTCGAAGGGCCTCGAATTTGACGAGCTGCTCGATGAGATTGAAGCCATCGTATATTCCGGCACCAAAATCAACATCAACTACTTCCTCGACGAAGTGCTCGACGAAGAACGCCAAGAGGAGATTTTCGACTACTTCAAGGAGAGCGAAAGCGACGACATCGAGAAAGCTATCGAAGCCCTCGACAACGAATACAGCGAGGAAGAGATTCGCCTCGTGCGCATCCGCTTCCTCTCCGAGATGGCCAATTAACTCGATGCCCCTCCTCACCGCATATC
>CAMHGU010000214.1 GCA_946184715.1 uncultured bacterium
CGATTCCATTGCTCTTACAGCTCAATGTACTGTGGCCGATGGCAGCGATATTATCGTGACGACGGCAGTGCACGCTATTCCGCAGCCGGCGCTTACCAATCAGAGCGACAGGCAGCGGGCTGTGCTGCTGAAACTTGGCAACACCATTTTCAGCGCCCAGCGCATCACCACACTTCCCGAGCTCTTTATTCCGGCTTCGGCCCTCACTGAGGCGCGGCGCGACGTGGCTGAGCTGATGACCAAGCGTCTGAGCCAAGCGCATCGCCGCCCCGTGGCCGCCACGCGCGTTGTCGCTGATTACCCAGAAAAGAGCCTGACCTTTGCCGACAATGTTGCCAATCGCCTTGCCGCCGACTTTTACCGGCAGCGTGGGGTAGGGCACATTGAGCCGGCTATCGAATCTTCTCAGAGAGAAATCACTGCCGCCGATGTCCTGATGACCACCCGCTACTGTATCCGCCGCGAGCTGGGGGCCTGCTTGCGGCAGGAGGGGGGGCTGCGTCTCAAAGAGCCGCTCACTCTCCGGTCGCGCGGCAATTCGCTACGTTTGCACTACAATTGTGCAAAATGCGAAATGTATATTACATCCGAAAATAATCCTAAAACATAACCAATTGTCAATGAATCCGTTATCAAATCTTGAAAAGTACGACGTTATCCTCGCGTCAGGCTCGCCGCGCCGCCGCGAGCTTCTCAGCCAAATCGGTGTCAACTTCCGTGTGATGACTATCGGTGGAGTGGAGGAGACCTACCCTGATACGCTTCCCGTTGAGGAAGTGCCTGCATTCCTCTCGCAACTCAAAGCCGATGCCTATAAGGATATGCTGCAAGGCAACCATCTGATAATCACGGCCGACACCGTCGTCATCAACGACGGCAAAGTGGTGGGCAAGCCGTCCGACCGCCGCGAGGCTTGCAATATGCTTCGCGCACTTTCGGGACGCACCCACATCGTGATTTCGGGCGTCACCGTTATGACGGCCACGCGCCGCGAGACAATCTCGGTTACCACCGAGGTGGATTTCGCTCAGCTCTCCGACGATGAGATTGAGTACTACGTAGATAGCTATATGCCGCTTGATAAAGCCGGGGCCTACGGCATTCAGGAATGGATAGGCGGTGCCGGCATCACCGGTATCCGCGGCAGCTTCTACAACGTAATGGGCTTGCCGCTTCAGCGTCTGTACGCCTTGCTAAAGACGTTCTGACCTGCAAGCAGCGCACGATAATGCGCATCGGCTGATGGGGGTGTCAACATAATGCCGTCATCAGCCGATGCCTTATCGGTGAAGCCGCTGTCGCTGAACTCGATTCGGAACTCGGCCCTTTCGCCATCGGCCACAAGCGCGTTGCCAAGTTGTGCGGTAAGATGCCCCATAGTGCGGCGAAGATTAAGCTCTACGCAGGGATGAATGGACGTCCTTCCGCCTTCGCTATAGGCAAGCATATCGATGCCGAGGCAACCATCGTAGCGTGGGCCAATCACCTCTTCAAGCACGCGCGTTGTCACTTCCACAAGCAGGTCGGCATCGCAGTAGCCGGCAATAAGGCTGCGAAGCTGTGCCGCCGGTGCCACGATGGAGCTTGCAAACGAGTGACGGCTGTCGTTGCTAAACACTGAATACCCTTCAAATCGCGCCTTGCCGCCGTCAAGTCTAAACTCAAGCGCAAAATCCTGCACCCCTTCGAGCGGATCTTCAATCAGCGCCGAGCCTTGGGTGCGCAATGCTCCGCGTAGCCAATGCTGAAAAGTGGGCTGCGATGAATCGAAGGGCTGCATCACGCCGCGGCCGCTGTTTGACCACGGTGATTTCACGAAGCAGCCGCGATGCGTGGCCACTCGGTCCACAACCTCTTCGAAATCAGATAATTCAATCGGTAGGTGACGAGGCTTAAAGTCCTCGGCCGCGGCTCCGATGCTCTCGCAGCGTGCCGCAAACGCTTTGAGCAGCTCTATCGAAATGCGGCGATGCGAGAGTTGCCGAATTGTCGCCACCACCTCGGGCGATGGTAGCCGCAACCCTTGAAAGCGCGAGAGCTTTCGCAGCAAAGCTTGATTCCAACCCCACGGCTCCACCTCGGCTACGATACGCGGCAGCCGACGCCAATTGACTATGGTGACGTGCTTGCCGAGCTTCTCGGCTATGTCGTTGCACCACTCTATGTGGTCGGCCTGGGCATTGTCGGCAAGGATATAGCTACCATCGGCGGCCCACCACACGGGGAGCAAGGCAAAGTCGCGCACGATGCGCTGCGCCGCCACGGGCGGAGTGTAAAACTCTTGGCCGCTGGCAAGGGCAAGGTCGTTGTCGGCGTTAAAGATATAGAGCTTGGGCAGGTCACTCATCTTTGGAGAAGGTGTCGCTGAAAGGAATACGCTGCGCGATAGAGCGGCCGAGAGTAAGCTCATCGGTGTATTCTATCTCGTTGCCCACCGACACGCCGCGCGCCAGTATAGTTATCTTCACATCGTAAGGAGCAAGGCGGCGGAAGATATAGAAATTGGTGGTGTCGCCCTCCATAGTGGCCGCAAGAGCGAGGATAACCTCACGGATACCACCGGCAGCCACCCGCGCCACCAGCGAGTCGATCTCGATATCGGCAGGGCCTATCCCGTCCATTGGAGAGATAAGACCGCCGAGCACGTGATACAGGCCGTGATGCTGCCCCGTGGCCTCGATGCTCATCACGTCGCGCACATTCTCCACCACACACACCGTCGCGCTGTCGCGCCGTGGGTCGGAACAGATAGGGCAGGTGTCGCTCTCCGATATGTTGTGGCACACGTGGCAATAGCGTATCTCCTTCCGGAGCTTGATTATCGCTTCGCCGAATTGAGTGGCCGACGCTTCCTCTTGCCGCAGCAGATACAGCACGAGCCGCAGCGCCGTCTTCCGCCCGATGCCCGGCAGCTTGGCAAACTCCTTCACGGCGTTCTCCAGCAGCGTAGATTTAAACTCCTGTTCCATTTACTATGCAAAGTTAGTGTAAACCGAGAGCAATACAAAATACACTCGACCATTTTTATCGTAAAGTGCAAGGCACCTTTGGTGGTGATTTCGACTGGCATTATTTCGGAAGATATTTAGCCGAGCCGTCTATGCA
>CAMHGU010000215.1 GCA_946184715.1 uncultured bacterium
ACAACGTGATGGGCCTCGGCAACTTCGTACAGTTCCAGTGGGATAGCACCAACTCGGTATATTACATCGACGTAACGGGCAAGACACTTCCCACCACATTCAACGTGCTCCCCGTGGGCTCCAATGATTATAACTACGGTTACTGGCAGAACGGCACTATCAGCACTGTCAACACAGCCGTGACGCTCGCCCACGCCACCAGCGGCGATGCCGCGGCCAGCATCACACTGCCACGCGGCACCACGGTGACCCGCCTTGAGCTCGACGGCTCGGCCGTGACCGAATATCTCGGCACCACCAGCGGCACTGCCTACACCACCGGCAACATCACCGTGAAGGCTGTGGGTACACTTCCCACCACGAAGAACGTGACCGTGCGCTTCTTCCGTCCTATCTGGAACGATGCCGATAATACCGACTGGAGCAACACTCCGTATCTGGCCTACTCGTTCAACTCCGACTTCTCGGGCGACCAAAGCGTGGCAATGACCGCTATCACCGATGCTGCCTACGCATCCACCAAGGGTACTTGGTATCAGGCAACCATCAGCGGCGTGCTCACTACCGACAACCTTTATGTGCGCTTCCACGATGGCGAAGGCTGGGACAAGTACACCGTAGCCGGAGGCCAGTACGAAATCTCCGGCGCTCCTGATGTGGTATGCCTCACCCTTGAGACTGCTAAGGGCGACAGCGGCTACTACGGCGTATTCGCCGATAGCAACGACAAGTGGAAATCGGCCAAGATAGCCGAGGCTTCCTGCCCCGACTACGCTAAGTGGGACAAGCCGCTGACCATCCACTTCTATCGCCAGCGCTTCCCGCACAACGCCGAGTGGACCAACACTCCCGTGGCTGTGGTATATGCCGGCAACTATCCTTACGACCTTGAGTTGACGTTCAACACCACCGAGAGCTCCAGCTATGTGGCTTGGTACGACGTGACCATCCCGGCCAACACTATCCCGGCTACCGAGTTCAACGTGGCAATGCGCAACGGCGCTAACGCCGCCGACGGCCAGACCTCATTGTGGTACGTATCGGAAGCCGATGCCGCCACTATGGCCGACATCTGCGCCACTATGATGCAAGCCGCCTCGGGCAAGAACCACACCCTCCGCAAAGAGACCTGCCCGGGCACTACCGTCGAATACTACTTCTTCGATGCCGGCAACGTTATCCCCAACGACAACGGCAACGTTTATACATTGACCGAGCCTACCAGCGGTGCCGAGCTCCACTTCGTGAAGTTCACCCAGCTCTCGCCCCACTACTTCTACATCGACATCCCTGAGGCTACCAATGGCTTGTGGCACAACTACAAGATCACTACCGGTGTGGGTATGAACTACCTCGACAGCTCTATCACCGACTGGGATGGCAACAGCGAGACTGAAGCAAAGATTACACTCCCCAACGAATGGAAGAAGCTTAGCCAAAACACCGGAAACGACGCACAGCAGTATGCTACCGACCATATCGCCATCAAGCGTATCTTCATCAACGACTTCAACGTGAACGACGCCGAGCCGCGCCTCTGGGTATCGTTTGAGCAAGAGTATCCTCTGTATCTCCACACTTGGACAAACAATACGCAAGACCACTCGCAATCGCAGTATGAGCACGTGGATGTAGGCGCAGAGAACAACGTCTTCACCGAGCTCACCGGCGACAACAAGAAGTTCAAATTCATCACCGACATTCTTGTAGCCAACAACATCCCGGCAGGCAATAGCTACCAGGTGGCCTACGGTATCATCTTCCCTGAGCCTCTTGAGGTTAAGGAAGACCGCATCAAGCAAGGCGAAGGTTTCCTCGTTCGCTACGGCGGCACCGACTCCGACGAGACCAACTCCTTCCTGCAGTGCGACGAGAGCAGCTACATCGTCAGTGACCAATTCGAAGCCACCGGTCTGCAAGGCGTAGGCGGCCACACCTGGCACCGCGACTACGGCGTGCTCAAGGGCGCTTACAATGCCATCTTCCTCGTACGCGACGAGCAAGACCCCACTCAGCTCTTCGTCATCGCATCGTCGAAGGGTTCGGCTGAGGGACACCAGGTAAGCCAAGACATCGAGCAGCGCACCGCCACCCGCGACATCTGCCTCGGCGCTTCGATGACCTGGACCAACCCCACCAACCTCGACGGTCTCGGCATCAAGGGCATCTTCCCCTGCAAGCAGATCTATAAGATTGTGAACGAAGACGGCAGCGACCTGCTCACCTTCGACGCTATCGGCAACGGCACTACCGACATCAGCTCGCAGCTCGTGACCAATATCGCCACCTACTACGGCTTGCCTTACAACGGCCGATTCTACGTAGAGCTCGACTTCTCAATCGGCATCAAGGCAGGTAAGTGGTTCGACTTCGAAGTGGTAACCGACATCGCCAAGCCCGTTGAGTCGATCAACCTCTCGACCGACGACGTGATGTGCGCTGAAAGCTCTTGGGGCCACAGCGACCACGCCGACAGCGAATTCCAGTACGTGGCCGACTTCGACTGGACAATGCCGAGCGACGCCTACATCGTAAATCAGTACGAAGTATTCGCTTACGACTCCGACCTGTACGACTCGCCCGAAGATGCTGATGCCGACGGTGCCCTCGCTACCTGCGTGGTAGAGAGCAACGGCGTGGTTCACACCGGCGACTACGACGCCACCTATAAGAACCCGCTGACCGTGCACTCCGAGAAGGACAGCTCGAAGCAGACAGTAAACCTCACCTACGGCGTTCGCCCGCTCTACAAGGTTTACTTCCTCGAGCATCCCACTACCGACGAAGCAGCTGCACTCGCAGCCACCTACCCGAGCGCCGGCTCGCGCCTCCGCGCAGCTTCGATCAGCAGCTTTGACAATGTAGAGGCTGAGCCCACCACCAAGACTCTCGCTCTTAACAATGTGGTAACCGGAATCCTCGGTATCGACGCCGACCGCATGCCCGTTCGCGGCATCTACAACCTGCAAGGCCAGCGCGTACGTGAGACCATTCCCGGCCAGTTCTACATCATCAACGGCAAGAAGACGATGGTCAACAGCGTAAT
>CAMHGU010000216.1 GCA_946184715.1 uncultured bacterium
CAGTAAAGCGAAAACTCCTAAATACCAGCTGATATGAAACGATTACTACTCCACCTTTCTATCGTTGCCGCGGTGACAGCGGCTACCCTCGTGCCAGCGCGAGCCGCGGTGATAGCGCCGCAGGATGCACTCGCACGCATAGGCAGCGACAACAGTCAATCGCAGGGGCTGAAGCGGCTTAAGGGTCGCACATCGGCTCTGCGCCTTGCCCACACCGAGCAGGTGAACGGGCAGGCGGCGTACTATGTGTTCAACGTAGGGAGCGATGGCGGCTTCATCATCGCGCCGGCCGACGACGAGGCCGTGGCGGTGGCCGCCTATGCCGACAGCGGGACGTTTGACCCGTCGGCGATGCCCGACAATATGCGCGAGTGGCTTCGCACTTACACCCTCGAGATCAAGGCCTTGCGCGAAGGGCGTGTGATTAAGGGCGCGACCCCCAAGGCCGAGACGCTGACGCCTGTGGCGCCGCTCCTGGGCAGCACCATCTGGAACCAAAGCGAGCCCTACAACAACCAGTGCCCCATAATCAGCGGCAGCAGCACGCGAAGCGTCACCGGCTGTGTGGCCACGGCGTTCGGCCAGATAATGTACTACTACAAGCACCCCACGATGGGCACCGGCAGCAAGAGCTACACGTCGCAAGGCACCACCTACAATATGAACTACAACACCAGCTACGACTGGGACTCGATGCAACCGTACTACACCGGCAGCGAGACCACGGCTCAGAATAACGCGGTGTCAAAGCTGATGTGGCACATAGGGTCGGCGTTCGATATGATCTACGGGACGTCGAGCGGCGCGTTCGATTTCGACGCCGTCAAAGCCCTCATCGACTATTTCCACTACGACAAGTCGGCACGGCTGATCCAGCGCGACTTTTACAGTCTTGCCACGTGGCGGACGCTGCTGCGCAAGGAGCTTGACGCGCAGCGCCCGGTGTGCTACTCGGGCGTTACCGCCAAGGGCGCCGGACACCAGTTTGTGATCGACGGCTACGATGCCGACGGCCTGTTCCACGTGAACTGGGGCTGGGGCGGCAAGAGCAACGGTTACTTCGCCATCACCATTCTGACCCCGGCCGCGCAAGGCATAGGCGGCTCGAGCGGCGGCTACAACTACCGGCAGGCGGCCGTCATTTCGCTCAAGCCCGATGCCGGCGCCGCCAGTTACTACTGTGTGCCCATCTGCGACCGCTTTGTGCCCAGCGCATCATCAGTGATGAAAGGCTCGCAGATACGGTTCAACGTAGGCAACATCTACAACATAACGCCCCACACCAGCTTCAGCGGGCAGGTGGCCGTGGGAATGTATAAGGACGATCAGCTGGTCTCAACAGTGTCGCGAACCATCAACTTGGGCGAGTGTACCGTAAGCTACACCTCAGGCAACGCCAGCCTCAATTATGTCTCCACAAACCTGGGCGATCTGCCCGTGACGTTTGCGGCCGGGACAGCCGGCACCACCTACACGTTCCGACTCATCAGCCGCGCCACCGGCAGCGACGAGTGGCAATATATGGGAGTGATGGAGCCGTACAATGAGATCAAAGCCACCTACGACGGCAACTACTACAACTTCGAGTATAGCTCCGATGCCGACCCCACCATCTTCAATGTGAAAGCCACGCAGTGCTATCAGGATATGCCCGCGTTTCTTGAGTTTGACGTGAGCAACACCAACACTATCGATGGGCATATGGACATCTCCTACGCCGTGACCGACGCCAGCGGCAACGTCACCAAGCAGCTCGGCACCGAGCAGATAGTGGCCGAAGCCGGCGTCACCACGCATTTCAAGATACCGTTTACCATCGCCTCGACCGATCTCACCACCGGCAACTACTATCTGACCGTGTTCAAGGACGACGGCTACGACCAATTGTGGGGCCGCTGCACGTTCACCCTGATGGCGAAGCCCGCCGCCCCCGTATTTGAGGTGCGCTCGATAAGTTACCCTCGCGGCAACGTGTTCACCGACAACAACCTCACCATTGAGTTCGAGCTGTACAACACCGGTGGCTACTACTGCGGCGAGTTCATCGCGTGGATTCTCGACGAGAATTATCAAGTGATAAGCGGCACCTATTTCGGCCAAGGAGTGTATCAAGTGCCCCGCTATCAGGCGACGAAGCTGCGCTTCGAGGGCACCGTGCCGCTTGGTCCCGGCAACTACCACGCCATTCTCGCCAAGATTGAGAACAATAACGTGGAGTGGGTATATAAGTCCTATGACGACATAGCCGACTTCACCATCACCGATGCCATCAAGGGCGACATCAACGGCGATAAGGCCGTTGACGGCAACGACGTGTCGATACTGCTCGAGATGGTGCTCGCCGGAGGCGTCAGCGACGCGCAGATAGCGGTTGCCGACCTTAACGGCGACAAGGCCGTTGACGGCAACGACGTGTCGATTCTGCTCGAGATGGTGCTCGCCGGCGAATAACGGCCACTTGCTTATTCGCCACAAGGGTCGCGCTGCGCGCGAGAATTGCGAAGCAATCGGCCCAAGTCAAATTTCTAAAAAATATTTTATAAACTACTTCGGAACTTAATTTCAATATTAACACTCGGGTGGCGGTGGCTTCAATGACCACCGCCACCTTTTATGGCGGCGCGGCCGAGCGGGGCGTAGTAAAAAAATATTCATTTAGCCCTCCATTGTCCGCCGACTTGTTTACGTCAATAAATAATGGGCCTTTAGCCGTAGGCATCAGCGGTTGTTGTTGCAAATGACGCTGCAAATATGTAACTTTACGGCAATGTTGCTGATGCGGTTCTTCCACATCGGCCGATGACTGAATAGTTAAGAACCGACAGATAAACTCTCTCAAAGATGCATAGAATAATAGTGACGATATTATTAGCGGGCATTGCAGCTATAGCCACGGCTGCGACCCATAGGGCATCGTGGGCAACGGTGCCCCG
>CAMHGU010000217.1 GCA_946184715.1 uncultured bacterium
GGAATAAGATGAAAGCGACCAATAGAAAAAACTCCTTATCGATTGCGGTGCTTGCCATTGTGGCCGTTATGGCTATGGCATTATCGTCGTGCAACACTCGCTATATATCGCCACTCGAGGGGTACTGGGGTGCCTACTACAATGAGTTTGGCGAGCTGTACTATGAGTCGGACTACGATGAGTATCACTTCAACGGCGATGGTACCGGCTACTACGGCTACTACGACGACTACGGCAACTGGCGCGTGATGAACTTCCGCTGGGACGACTTCGGGACCTACGTAGAGTTCTATTGGCCCGATGGCACCAGCTATCTGTACTATCAATTCATCAACGGGGCGCTGGAGTTTTCGGCCGACCGCTATTTCTACTCTTACACCGGATATTATCGTCGATGATATGAGCGAAGGTGACGAACGTGTGAAATCGCTGGGCGTGGCGGGAATGGCCCTCGCGCTCGATGTCTGGGAAGCCGACGGCTGGTATTCGGGCGTGACCCTCGATGCCGAAGGCTTAGAGTGTGTGGAGTTTACCCCGCAATATTTCTTCAGCGAAAGCCCGGCGGTGTCGCCCAAGGCGACGTTCAGGCACGAGCTGAAGGCGTTTGAGATGGCGATGGGCCTTGCTATCAGCAACCTGATGAGCCGCACCGTGATAGGCCGAGGCGCGAGCCTTACGCGTCGCGACCGCGAGCGGCTTCTCGACACCTTTGCCGAGGAGGGCCGCGAGGAGCTGTCGCTCAACTCGGGCGAGACGTCGCGCCTCTTTGGCAAGGCGTTCGACTTCCTGGAGCAGATTTACGCCAACACCACTGTGCGGCAGATGGTGGAGCAGGTAGCCACCGCGCTTCAGCGCGAGCGGCATCTGTCGTCGCTCCAGCTTCACGACATCCTGGCGCCGCTGCGCTCCGGCTCATCATTCTAAACGAAGTAAAAATCAATAAAAACCTACTGATAATGAACTACTTGAAAACAGTTATCGCAGTGTCGGCCGCCGTGGTCGGCATAGCCGCATCGGCAGCCGAAACGGCCGCTCCGGTGCTGGCCACCCCTATGGACTCGGCGTCGTACTATGTGGGTGTAATCAACGCTCACGAGCTGCGTCAACAGCTGCTCAAAGACCCCGCCACCGCCGGCCTCGATGCCGACCTCTTTATGAAAGCCTTCGAGCAGACAATGGATATGGCCGGTAAGGCCGATGTAAGCACCCTCTACGGCACCATTCTCGGCGCGCAGATGCTCCGGATGCAGTCGCAGGCCGAGCGCGAGCTGGGCGGCCGCTTCAGCCCCGAGCTGCTGGCGCAGGGCGTGAAGCTCGCCATCGCCGGCGGCGACGGCGACTACGCCGCCACCCGCGGCAACTTCACCAAGGCGATGAACGCCGTCACCGGCAAGCGCGCCGACAGCGAGGCCCATCGCAACGACTCGCTCGCCGCTCGCTACATCGCCGAGCTGATGCTCAACGACCGCTCCGTGAAGCTCACCGATGAGGGCTTAGTATATAAGGTGCTTGAAGCCGGCGAAGGTGACAACTTCACCGACGATGACCAGATTAACGTAATCTACATCGGCAAGCACATCGACGGCAGCGAGTTCGACTCCTCCCACGGCAAAGAGGTCAAGTTCTCGCCCAAGCAGGTGGTACCCGGCTTCGCTCAAGCCCTGAAGCTCATGCGCCCGGGCGCTCACTACGTGGTATATATCCCCGGCAAGCTCGGTTACGGCCGCCGCGGGCAGCCACAAGCCGGCATCGGCCCCAACGAGATGCTGATTTTCGACATCACCACTACGGGCAAGGCCCAATAACCCTATTCAATCAAAGCGACACCCTTCACCCCCTAATACCTTAAACACTGATGAGTGACCGATTTAAGATGATAGCCAAGACCTTTCAGGGCTTGGAAAACGTACTGGCCGACGAGCTGCGCGAGCTGGGCGCCGAGAATGTGGAAGTGGGCCGCCGCGCCGTAGAGTTTGAGGGCGATAAGCGCATGCTTTATCGCGCCAACTTCTGCTGCCGCTGCGCGCTGCGCATTCTCAAGCCTATCTACACCTTCTATGCCCACGATGCCGATGAACTGTACCGCGAAGTGAGCAAATTCAACTGGGACAGCGTCCTCACGCCCGAGCGCACCTTTGCCATCGAGGCTACGGTCAACAGCGAGGAGTTTCGCCATTCCCGGTTCGTAACCTATAAGGTGAAGGACGCCATTGCCGACTACTTCACCTCGCGCTACGGCAAGCGGCCGAGCATACGCCTCAACAACCCTGACCTGCGCCTCGACGTGCACATCAGCGAGAAGGACGTGTCGCTGGCACTCGACAGCAGCGGCGAGTCGCTCCATAAGCGCGGCTGGCGTGTGGACCAGACCGAAGCACCCATCAACGAGGTGCTGGCCGCCGGAATCCTCCGACTGGCCGGCTGGAAGGGCGAGAGCGACCTCATCGACCCTATGTGCGGCAGCGGAACTTTCCTTATCGAAGCCGCGATGATGGCCCGCAACATCTACCCGGGTGTGTATCGCTCCAATTTCGCCTTTGAGCACTGGACCGACTTCGACGCCGACCTCTTCGAGGAGATTTACAACGACGACAGCGCCGAGCGCGAGTTCAACCACCATATCTACGGCACCGACATCTCGCCCAAGGCGATTGCCATAGCCGCTAAGAACATACGTAGCGCCGGCGTGGCCAAGTACGTCACTGCTGAGGTCAAGCCGTTCCAAGCCTGGGAAGAGGCGCCCGAAGGCGGCATCATCGTCACCAACCCGCCCTATGGCGAGCGTCTTACGATGGATGAGCTTGACGGCTTCTACCGTATGGTAGGCTCGCAGCTCAAGAATAAGTTTAAGGGCTATAACGCTTGGCTGATAGGCCCGGCCACCGAGGTGTTTGCCGGCATAGG
>CAMHGU010000218.1 GCA_946184715.1 uncultured bacterium
CCGAGGCGAAGGCCGAAGCTCCGGCCGAGGCACCTGCTGAAGCACCCGCGGCAGCCGAAGAGGCAGCACCCGCCGAGGGCGGCAAGAAGCGCGGACGCCGCAGCCGCATTCAGAAGCTCGACAACGCCGAAGCGCCTGCCGAGGCACCCGCACCCGCACCCGCAGCCGAGGCCGAGCCGCAGCCTGAGCAGCCGTCGCTCCAAAACGATGACAACCGTCAGGAGCCCCAGCCCGCGCAGCAGTCGGGTGGCGACTTCGCCGACCTTTTCGGCTTCGACAATCACCAAGCCGGCGCCGGTCAGCCTGTCGATAACTCGTTCACGTCGTTCTTCCCCGGCAACAACGGGCCCAGCGAGGGCCGCTTCGTGTTCAAGCCCCGCTCCGCCAAGGAGAAAGAGGAGGCCCGCCGCGCTGCCCAGGAGGCCGCGCGCCGCGCAGCCGAGGAGGCCGCCAACGCGCCTATCGTGATACGCGAGCCCCAGGTGGAGAAGCTCTCCAAAGCACAGCGCAAGACCCGCCGCAAGAACCAGCAGCAAGCCCTCGCCAGCCAGGTGCAGATACCCGACAATATGCCCGTGTACAACTTCGACGGCATCCTGAAGGGGCAAGGCCTGCTCGAGGTGATGCCCGAAGGCTTCGGGTTCTTGCGCTCGTCGGATTACAACTACCTCGCGTCGCCCGACGACATCTTCGTCACCCAGCAGCAGATCAAGCAGCTCGCGCTCAAGACCGGCGACGTAATCGAGGGCAATATCCGTCCGCCCCACGAAGGCGAGAAGTACTTCCCGCTCTGCTCCATCGACCTCATCAACGGGCGCACGCCCGAATCGATGCGCGACCGCGTGCCCTTCGAGCACCTCGTGCCGCTCTTCCCCGATGAGAAGTTCGACCTCACCAGCGGCAAGTCGTGCAACATTTCCACCCGCATCGTGGATATGTTCTCGCCCATAGGCAAGGGACAGCGTGGCCTTATCGTGGCCCCGCCCAAGACCGGTAAGACCGTGTTGCTGAAGGATATCGCCAACGCCATCTCGGAGAATCACCCCGACACCTATATGATTATCCTGCTCATCGACGAGCGCCCCGAGGAGGTTACCGATATGGCTCGCAGCGTGAATGCCGAGGTTATCGCCTCGACCTTCGACGAGCCCGCCGACCGCCACGTGAAGATAGCCAGCCTCGTGCTCGAGAAAGCCAAGCGAATGGTAGAGTGTGGCCACGACGTGGTGATATTGCTCGACTCCATCACCCGCCTTGCCCGCGCCTACAACACGGTTTCGCCCGCATCGGGTAAGATACTCTCCGGTGGTGTCGATGCCAACGCCCTGCAGAAGCCCAAGCGCTTCTTCGGCGCCGCGCGCAACATAGAGCACGGCGGCAGCCTCACCATCATCGCCACGGCCCTTATCGAGACCGGCTCCAAGATGGACGAGGTGATTTTCGAAGAGTTCAAAGGCACCGGCAATATGGAGCTTCAGCTCGACCGCAAGCTCTCCAATAAGCGCATCTTCCCCTCGGTGGATATTATGGCGTCGAGCACTCGCCGCGACGACCTGCTACTGCGTCCCGACACCCTCAACCGAATGTGGGTACTGCGTCGCTTCCTCAGCGACCGCACCTCGATCGAGGCTATGGAGTTTATGCAGGACCAGATGCAGCGCACCCGCAACAACCAGGAGCTGCTCCTGACGATGAACAGCTGACGCGGCACTCCCGCCTACCGGCGACACTAATAGCACTAAGGATTCTAAGCCGTCTCGGTGGTCTTAGAATCCTTAGCGTTTTATTACGGAGATGGGCGTCAGTTGCTGCCTTCGAGGACGATTTCGAGGAGAGCGGCCACGTCGGACGAGTCGATGGCTCGGTCGAGGTTGAGGTCGGCAGCTTCCATATACAAGCTTCCGGAGAGCACTATCTCGAGCAGGATCGACGCGTCGCTCGAGTCGAGGGCATCATCGCCGTTGAGGTCGCCTGTAAGGCTGTTGAGGTCGGGCACGATTGGCGCGAAATCCTTCCACATTGTGGCCGCATTGTAGGCCTCATAATGGACCGGCAACACGTGCAGCTCGCACGCGGCCTTGTTGACGTTCTTGAAGATGTTGCTGCCGCCGAGGGTGATGGCGCTCGGCTCCGGGTAGGAGCTGACGCTCGTCAGCGCCGTGCAACCTTGGAAGGCATCGTCGGCTATCGATGTTACCGAGCGACCTATGGTGATGCTCTTAAGGCCGGTGCAGTGGGAGCAGATATAGCGCGGAATAGCCTCCACCTGGTGGCCGAACTCTATTGACTGAAGATTGGGAAGCTCTACGAAGTGGCCGCGCTTAGAGAGCGGAGCACCCGTAAAGGGGCAGTTCTTGGCATTCCATTTCACGCTCGTGAGCCCGGTGCAGTTAATGAAAGCATATTGCCCAATTGTCGTCACACCAGCCGGGATAGTGATGCTCTTAAGGCCACTGCACCCGTCAAAGGCATATTCGCCTATGGTGGTCACGGAGTTGGGGATGGTGATGTTTGTCAGGGAACAATCCGCGAAGGCATACGCGCCTATAGAGGTTACAGAGCCGAGGATGGTGATGCTCTTCATCCCGGTACATTGGTTAAATGCAGCGTGACCGATAGCGGTTACTGAGGCGGGGATAGTGACAGCGGTGATGCAGCTGCCGCCGTTGAACACATAATCGTTGAGTGCCTTGACCGTGCTTGGAATGGTAAGGGCGGTGACTTTGGTGTTGTTGAGATACAGATTACCGGCGTAAGCGAGAGGATTGGAGGTGGATGTGGCGAAGGTGATGCCACACCATGCCGCAAGGTCGGTTATCTTTACGCTCGTAAGGCCGGTACAGCTGTTGAAGGCTCTGCCGCCGATTGATGTGACCGACGGGGGGATT
>CAMHGU010000219.1 GCA_946184715.1 uncultured bacterium
CGGGATTTCTTGAGCTTGGTGTGCTCGATTTTTATAGGCAATGGGTGGGGAAAATGGGGGAAATGGCGTAACTTTGTAGTCGCTTTGGCGCGGCGCTGTCGCGGCGCGGAGCGGGTAAACGATACGATTATGGCAGTAACGCATGACATAGAGGTAAAGGGCGCGCGCGTCAATAACCTGAAGAATATCGATGTGAACATTCCGCGGGGTAAGTTGGTAGTAATCACCGGCTTATCGGGGTCGGGCAAGTCGTCACTGGCATTCGACACGCTCTATGCCGAGGGGCAGCGGCGCTATGTGGAGAGCCTATCGGCCTATACTCGCCAGTTTCTGGGGCGAATGCCTAAGCCGGAGTGCGACTACATCAAGGGGCTGCCGCCGGCCATCGCGATAGAGCAGCGCACCAACACGCGCAACTCGCGGAGCACGGTGGGCACCTCGACCGAGATTTACGATTATCTGCGGCTGCTCTTCGCGCGCATCGGCGTCACCTATTCGCCGGTGACGGGCGAGGAGGTGAAGAAGCACTCGCCCGAGGACGTGATAGCGTGGGCACTGAGCTTCCCGGAGGGCACGCGCTTAGCGTTGCTGGCACCGCTGCGGCTGCCGCAAGGCCGCTCGTTCAAGCAGCAGATTGAGGTGTATATGAAGGAGGGCTATTCGCGCCTTGAGCGCGACGGCGACATCGTAGATATGGCGTCGATAACCGACGATGCTACGGCCGAGGGCTATTACCTGCTCATCGACCGTCTCTCGGTCAACGGCGAGAAGGAGACCTACGACCGCCTCTTCGATTCGGTGGAGACGGCGCTCTACGAAGGCCAGGGTCAG
Source organism: uncultured bacterium (assembly GCA_946184715.1). GTDB lineage: Bacteria > Bacteroidota > Bacteroidia > Bacteroidales > Muribaculaceae > CAMHGU01. The sequence continues at coordinate 832 of CAMHGU010000219.1, forward strand.
TGCACCTTGAAGATGTGGACCGCCGACGGAATCGTGGCTCACGACTTCTCCACGCGTTTTGAGGCCGACGGCATCACGTTTGCCGAGCCGTCGGACCTTATGTTCAACTTCAACAACCCCATCGGGGCGTGCCCGGTGTGTGAAGGCTTCGGGCGCGTGGTGGGCATCGACGAGGACTTGGTAATCCCCGATAAGTCGCTGTCGGTATATGACGACGCGGTGCTGTGCTGGCGCGGCACCACTATGAGCGAATGGAAGAAGGAGCTGATACGCATAGCCGGCAAGATTGGATTTCCTATTCATCGACCCTACTACCAACTCACCGAAGAGCAGCGCGATGCCCTGTGGCACGGCACCGCCGGCTTCCCGGGCATCGACGGCTTCTTCAAGTGGGTGGAGAGCAAAAGCTACAGCATCCAGTATCGGGTGCTGCTCTCGCGCTATCGCGGCAAGACGGTGTGCCCCGAGTGCCACGGCACGCGCCTGCGCAAGGAGGCATCGTATGTGAAAATCAACGGCGCCACCATAAGCGACCTCGTGGCGATGCCGGTGAGCGAGCTGCGGCAGTGGTTTGACAACTTGGAGCTGACGGAGCATCAGCAGCTCATCGCCAAGCGTCTGCTCACGGAGCTGCGCAATCGCATCGGGTTCTTGTGCGACATCGGGCTGGAGTATCTCACACTCGACCGTCTGTCGGCCACGCTCTCGGGCGGCGAAAGCCAACGCATCAACCTTGCCACGTCGCTGGGCAGCAGCCTCGTGGGGTCGCTCTATATCCTCGACGAGCCGAGCGTGGGGCTTCACTCGCGCGACACCCAGCGCCTTATCGGCGTGCTGCGTAAGCTGCAGCGCATAGGCAACACCGTGGTGGTGGTGGAGCATGACGAAGAGATAATCCGCGCGGCCGACTATATCATCGACATCGGCCCCGAGGCCGGAGCGCGCGGCGGTCAGGTAGTGTATCAAGGCGAGGTGGCCAGTTTGGACACCGCCACCGATAGCTATACCCTCGATTACCTCACCGGCAAGCGGCAAATTGCCGTGCCGCAGCATCGCCGCCCCTGGCGCAACTATATCGAGGTGGTGGGCGCCGCTCAGAACAACCTCAAGGGCATCAACGTCAAGTTTCCGCTCGGTGTCATGACCGTGGTGACGGGCGTCAGCGGCTCGGGCAAGTCATCGCTGGTGTGCGACATTCTCTACCGCGCTCTCGGCCGCTACTACGGCAGCGCCGTATATAGCGAGCAGCCTGGCATCCACACCCGCCTCGATGGCGACCTGAATATGCTTCACACCGTGAACCTCGTGGACCAGACACCCATAGCGCAGAGCTCGCGCAGCAACCCCGCCATCTACATAGGCGCCTTCGACAGCATCCGCTACCTCTATGCCGCACAGCCCCTGGCGCAGCAGCTCGGGGTGACGGCCGCAGCCTTCTCGTTCAACTCAGCCGAGGGCGGCCGCTGCGAAGAGTGCAACGGCGAGGGCACCATCACCATCGAGATGCAGTTTATGGCCGACATCACCATTCCCTGCGAGGCGTGCCACGGCCGCCGCTACAAGAAGGAGATTCTCGAGATAGAATATAAAGGGAAGAACATTGCCGACGTACTCGATATGACGGTCGATGAGGCTATCGAATTCTTCAAGCCCGACGACAAGGAGCGCTCCTCGTCCCACAATCGCAGCATCGTGGAGGCCCTCGGCAAGCTGCACGATGTGGGCCTGGGCTATATCCACCTGGGGCAGTCATCGTCGTCGCTCTCGGGCGGTGAGCGCCAGCGGCTCAAGCTCGCGGCTTATATGGGCACACAGCGCAAGCGCAACCTCGCTGCTTACCTCGGCGACGACACCAAGAAGAGCGACCGGGCCTGCCTGTTTATCTTCGACGAGCCCACCACCGGGCTGCATTTCCACGACATCAATGTGCTTATGGAGTGCTTCAACCGGCTGATACAGCAGGGCCACACAGTGGTGATTATCGAGCACAACATCGACGTCATCAAGTCGGCCGACCACGTAATCGACCTCGGCCCCGAGGGCGGCAAGC
>CAMHGU010000220.1 GCA_946184715.1 uncultured bacterium
CGCTCGGTTTGCACTAAATTTGGCTTTCGCCCAAGATAGGCTGCACCTCGGCAATAAAAATGCGCACGCGCATTTTGTATTGCGCTCGGTTTGCACTATCTTTCACTCCGTGCAATTTAGGCTGCGGCTCGGAAAAGCTCAAATAAATTTGGCTATTCGCTCGCCTTGCACTAAATTTGCATAAGCAAAACAATAACCTTAATATTACGCTATATGAAAACATTGACCGACGAAAAACTTACGATTGTGGGTGCCGCTGGTATGATTGGCTCCAACATGGTTCAAACTGCCCTTATGATGGGCCTCACTACCGACATCTGCCTCTACGATGTGTTCTCGCCCGAAGGCGTGGCCGAAGAGATGCGCCAGAGCGGTTTCGACAACGTGAAGATCACTGCCACTACCGATCCTGAGGTGGCTTTCACCAACGCTAAATATATCATCTCGAGCGGTGGCGCTCCTCGCAAGGAGGGTATGACCCGCGAAGACCTCCTGGCCGGCAACTGCAAGATTGCCGAGGAGCTTGGCGGCAACATCAAGAAGTATTGCCCCGACGTGAAGCACGTGGTTATCATCTTCAACCCTGCCGACCTTACCGGCCTCGTGACACTTCTCTATTCGGGTCTTAAGCCCGGTCAGGTGACCACTCTCGCAGCCCTCGACACCACTCGCCTCCAGAGCGCTCTCGCCAAGAAATTCGGCGTGATGCAGAGCGAGATCAAGGGTTGCGCCACTTACGGTGGCCACGGTGAGCAGATGGCTGTGTTCGGCTCGCACGTAGAGATTGCAGGTCGCAAGCTTACCGACATCATCGGCACTGCCGAATTCCCCGAGGCTGAATGGGAGCAGATGAAGACCGACGTCACTCAGGGTGGTGCCGCTATCATCAAGCTCCGCGGCCGCAGCTCGTTCCAGAGCCCGAGCTACCTCTCGGTGGAGATGATTCGCGCGGCTATGGGCGGCGAACCATTCCGCTTCCCGGTGGGCACTTACGTAAGCACCGACAAGTACGACCACATTATGATGGCGATGAAGACCACTCTCGACAAGGACGGCGCACACTTCGAGGTACCGCAAGGCACTGCTGAGGAGAACGCTAAGCTCGACCAGAGCTACGCTCACCTGTGCAAGATGCGCGACGAGCTGGTTACGCTCGGCATCGTGCCCGAAATCAGCAAGTGGAAAGAGATCAACCCGAACCTCTAATCGCTCGTCAGCTCAAGTATCTAAAGTAAATTATGCGTCTAAAATGGTTCGAGAGGTGTCGGCTACTTGCATAGTCGCTGCAAGGGTCGCGCTGCGCGCGAGAAATTTCTAAAAAATATTTTAAAAATAATTTTCAAGTCATTTCTGCGGCGCAAGCCGCATCCATATAGCGACCAGGACCATTGACATCAAGGCATATACCGAAATCGCGAATCCGGAGTATAATACTGCTTTAGAAACTTACGACAATCAATAGTGAAGCGCCTCGGCCAAACAGCCGAGGCGCTTCATCGATATAAAGGGGTGGGTTAGAGATTATAGAATGTGGTCATGGCTTCAATCATCGAGTGCTGGTCGGCCACGGCGCCGGTTTCGCAGCAGGAGTGCATCGCCCAGATGGGGTTGCCCACATCAACGCCGTCGATGTCGATTTGCGAGGTGAGGATGTTGCCGAGGGTGGAGCCGCCGGCCACGTCGGAGTGATTGACGAAGTACTGGAATGGCACACCGGCCTTGCGGCATATCTCGGCAAATACGGCCGAGGAGTGGGCGTCGGTCATATACTTGCAGTTGGCGTTGATTTTGATAACGGGCCCGCCGCCGTTGACGGGGTGGTTGGTGGGGTCGTACTTGGCCGCGTAGCTGGGGTGGAAGGCGTGGCCGTTGTCGGCCGAGATGAGGAAGCTTTGGGCTATGGCACGGCTGAAGTCCTCGGCTTGGATGTCGTTGCCCACGATGCGGCGCAGGATATCGGCCAGGACGGGCGAGGCGGCGCCTTGCTTGGTGCCGCTGCCGGTCTCTTCGTTGTCGAAGATGGCGAGCACGCGCGTGGCGGCGTTGTCGGCCGTGGAGCGGAGTAGGGCGGTGAGGCCGGCGTGTACCATAGAGAGGTCGTCCATACGGCCCGAGGCGACAAACTCGTCGTGGGCGCCCACGAAGGTGGCGGGCTGCACGGGGTAGAGCATCAGGTCGAAGTCGAGAATGTCGGCGGCTTCGATGCCCAGCTCGGCGGTGATGAGATTGACGAGCAGATTGCCGCGCTCGGCCTCTTCGGTCACGGCGCCTATCACGGGCAGCATATCGGTTTGCTTGGAGAGCTTGTTGCCTTCGTTGACGGCGCGGTTGAAGTGGATGGCAAGGTGGGGAATGATGAGCACGGGCCGCTTGAGGTGGATGAGCTTGGTGACGGGCTTGAGTGGCGACTCGCCGCGCACGATGACGCGTCCGGCGATGGAGAGCGGGCGGTCAAACCACGTGTAGAGTATCGGGCCGCCGTACACCTCGGTGTTGAGGCGCGTGATACCGCCCTCGCCGGCGATTTCGCCTTTGGGCTTGATGCGGAAGGTGGGCGAATCGCTATGGGCGGCCACGATGCGGAAGCCCGATTCCCAGGGCAGGGCCGTGCCGAGGGCTACGGCGAAGATGGCCGAGTCGTTGCGGGTTACGTAGAAGCGGTCGCCGGCGGTGAGCTTCCACGGCTCTTCAAGGCGGAGGCGGCGATAGCCGGCCTCTTCGAGCTGCCGGCGGATGGTTTCGACTGCAATGAAGTTGCAGGGCGATTGGTTGAGAAAGTCGATGAGCGACTGTCCGGTTTCTCTTGGTGTCATATCGTTGATAG
>CAMHGU010000221.1 GCA_946184715.1 uncultured bacterium
TGTTGAGCACGGGCACCTCTTTGAGCAGCGCGCCGGTGCCGGTGATGGTCACCGTCTGTGTGGTGGCGCCGCTGCTGGCGAGGGTGAGGGTGGCGCCGTAGGTGGTCAAGGCCGTGGGGGCGAACGTCAGTGTGACGTCAACGCCGTTGGCGGCATTGGCGGCGCTGATGCTGCTCTGGCTGAGGGTGTAGCCGCCGTTGGGGGCCGAGAGGCTCAGCGTCACGTTGCCCGTCAGGTTACGGCCCGATACGCGCAGGGTCTGCGTCGTGGTGGTGCCGGTGACCACTTCGCCGAAGTCAACCTCCGAGGGAGCCACGTTGATTACGGGGTCGGTGCTGGCGTAGTTGTCGAGGATATACTTGATACCGGCGAGGGCATCGAGCTTGCCGTTGCCGAAGTGGCTGGCGTTGGCTCCGGAAGTGGTGTAGCTGTCGGTGATGGCGCTCTGCTTCATCGCCTCTTTGATCATCGAGTGGGTAAGCTCGATGTCGTTCTCCTTAGCTACCTGCATCCAGAGAGCTACGATACCGGCAGCCGTAGGCGTAGCCATCGATGTGCCCTGCATAAGGCCGTAGGGGTTGGTGCTGTGGTTCACTATCAGGTCGCTGACATTGTCGCTATGGTAGTAGCTATAGGAATCGGTAGTAGCAGTGTGGTTGTGGTTCACACCGGCGCAGAGGCGAGCCCCCGGGGCGCATATCCACGGGTAGCGGAGGCCTGTGGGGCTCTCGGCAGCTGTGGCATAGCTCGAGAAGGGAGCGATGTCGTTGAGAGTGTAGCTGCTGGAACTATAGGTCGTATTTTTATAGTTTTTCCACTGTTTCTTCGATACGTACGCGCCGATGGAGATGACGTTGGAGATGGTAGCTTCGTCGCTGACGCTCATATCGTCGCTGCCGTTCACCCAAGTGTGGCCGCTGGTGCTGAGCTTGTTGCTGAAATAGCTGTAGTCGCCGCCCCACATATCGATGGTGGCGCTGCCGCTCGAGGGATATACCTCGATGGCAAGGGTGTAGGCGCTATTGTAGCTGCTGTCATAGCTTTTGGTCTCCACGGCGTCGTTGCTGCTTACATACACGCGCAAGCCTCTCTTGCTTTGGGCGTTATACCACGTCGAGATGTTCTGCACCGTGATGGTGCCGGAGTAGTAGGTGCTAAATCCGGACCCGGAAATGGTGCCACTCGACACTGCGCTGCTCGACCACAGGACGGCTCCCGTGCTGCTGTCGAGCACGTGCAATTTGCAATAGAGGGTGGCGCTCGACGAGGCGCGAGTCCACGCCACAGCGAGGAGGCCATCGTAGAGATATCCGTTGTCGGTGTCGGAGTAGTACGACGACCGGAGGATAGAGCCGAGCGGGCTCCCCGAGGAGGAGGTGCCGCGCACGTGGTAACCGCCGTTCTCCTTTGCTCCGTTGCCGGCATCGTTGGAGGCGGCGAAGAGGGCGACGCGGTTGGGGTGGCTGTCGCCGAACAGCGAGTCATAGACATCGGCGGTGTCGCCGGTGCCGTCGCGCGGTCCCACGCCGGAGCCCCAGCTGTTGCTTACCACAAGGGGCATATTGTTGGCGTCGGCATACTGCACCATCTTATTCACGGCATTGTCGAGATAAGTGTCGCTAAGGCCGTTGATGCCGGCGAGATACAGGGTGGCGCCGGGAGCCATACCGCCGTAGGTGGCGGCGGAGTGGTCGTCGGTCACCGTCGCCGTGGTAGTGGTGGTGACTACGCTCGAGCCGCCTGCAGTAGAGGCGGTGTGGGTGCCGTGGTCCTCGGTGCTGTCGTCGGTAAGGCTACTGCCTATCGAGCTGCCGTTGTACTCCGTAGCTGAGCTGCCGTTGTACACATACGCCTTGGCGATGCGGCTGGTGCCGTTCTTGTCCTTGAAGGCGATGTGGTTGAAGTCGATACCGGTGTCGATGACGCCGAGCAGCACGCCCGTGCCATCGTAGGCGGTGCCGAGGCCGGCTGTGATGGCGTCGGCACTGTGCTTGAGCACATCATCGGTGTTGGTATACTGCCGCGCCATGTCGGTCTTCTTGCGCTTAGGCGCCGCGGCATTGATGTGTTTCACACTCGGTAGGGCTGCCACCTCCTGTATCTTATCCACGGGGATAAGGGCGATGGTGAGGCCTTTGCTGAAGCGGCTCTCGATGATGACGCCGAGGGCTTCCACGTCGCCGGTGTTGTGGCTATCGGCAACGCGCAGGTAGGCCGACATATAGACCTGCCCATTGATGGTGTCGGGGGCCGACACCATACGCGGGGTCACACGATAGTCCTCCGGGCCTTGCGGCTTGACGCCCTTCATTCGGGGCATCTTGCGCGGCGGCGCAAACGGTCGTGGCTGCTTCATCTCTTGGAGGAATAGCTCAGTCGACGGACCGAACTTATCCTCATTCTGCGCCCAAGCCTGTGCGGCTATGATGAGCGCAAGGGTGATGAATAATAATCGTTTCATTAGCGATTGATTGGTTAGTTATTATTGAAATTTGTTGATGATTATTGGTCGGGAGGATATAGTCGAGCAACCGGCGCACATCAGTCGTCCTCCTCGCGCCGCGGCGCAAGTAGTTGATTAAGAGCTGATTGTAAATCGGTCATCGTCGTTATTCAAGAGATGGCTTATAGCGTGCAAAGTTACAAAAAAATTCCCGATTTCTCCGCATACCGCCCCGCTAATTTTCCGCACCTTTCTCTACGGAGATCTCTACGGACTTAAGGACTAAAGGATGGCTGCGCGCGGCAATGAAGCCGCAAGGGGGCCAGGTCGAAGACCTGCCTGTGTGGTTAACTCATTGTG
>CAMHGU010000222.1 GCA_946184715.1 uncultured bacterium
CGCTTCATCATCGCGGCCTATAACGCCGGCTTAGGCCACGTCTATGACGCTATTGCCCTCGCCAAAAAGCATGACCGCGACCCGCAACTCTGGTACGGCAACGTCGAGGAGTGCATCTTGATGAAGTCCAAGCCCGAATACTACAACGACCCGGTGTGCCGCTGCGGTTATATGCAGGGCAAGCAGACGGTAAATTATGTCACGAAAGTAGAGCAGGTGTATGAGCGCTATTGTGCCCACGTTGCCCTCAACCCTGACGACAACAGTAAAAGCAAAAGCAAAAGCAAGAGCAAGAACAAAAAGAAATAACCTCAGCTATGAAACTCAATCGAACAGCCACCGCAATAGCCGTTTCGCTTATCTCTCTCTCATTGCTCTCGACCTCGTGCATTGGGTCGTTTAGTCTCACGAAGAAGGTGATGAAGTGGAATCATCAAGTCGGTTCAAAGTTTGTCAACGAGCTGGTATTCGTGGCCTTCTGGATTGTGCCTGTGTATGAAATCACCGCGCTATCCGACCTCCTGGTAATCAACAGCATTGAGTTTTGGAGCGGTGTCAACCCCGTGAAACCCACCACGGCGCAAATCGTGGGCAATGACGGCACGCGCTACCTTGTGAAATGCGATGGCAAAGGCTACACAATCCGCAGCGAAGCCGACGGCTCGGAGTTCAGCTTCCGCTTTCACGACGACGACCGCTCGTGGAGCATCGTCACAGCCGACGATGAGGTGACCTTCATGCGCTTTATCGACGACACCCGCATCGAGATGATAGCCCCCGACGGCGGTTGGATGGAAGTGCCGCTCAACGATGCCGGTCTGATGGCCTATCGACAAGCGGCAATGAGCGGCTCTTTCGCCCTACGCTGAATGGCGCGACAGCCAAAAATTATTTGTAAAACTGCCCCGTATGGAGTAACTTTGTGACAGTAACCTAATATCTGAAAATTATGGAAGAAATTTTTATCGCGTTGACGGTTTTTGCCGTAATTATCTTAATAATCCTCTTCTTCTACTATGTGCCTTTCTTCCTTTGGATTTCGGCACGCGTATCGGGCGTAAAGATTTCGCTCTTGCAACTTTTCCTGATGCGAATCCGTAAAGTTCCCGCCCACGTGATTACGCGCGCTATGATTGAGGCCCACAAGGCCGGACTGAGCGAAATCAGCCGCGACGACCTCGAAGCGCACTACCTTGCAGGCGGCAACGTGGAGATGGTGGTTCATGCCCTCGTGTCGGCAGCCAAAGCCAATATCGACCTGGGCTTCAAGATGGCCACAGCCATCGACCTCGCCGGCCGCGATGTGTTCCAAGCTGTGCAGATGTCGGTTAATCCCAAAGTCATCGACACACCTCCGGTTACTGCCGTAGCTAAGGACGGTATTCAGCTCATCGCCAAAGCCCGCGTCACCGTCAGAGCCAATATCCGCCAGCTCGTGGGCGGTGCCGGCGAAGACACCGTCCTGGCTCGTGTAGGCGAGGGCATTGTGTCGTCGATTGGCTCCTCTGAGAGCCACAAGCAGGTGCTTGAGAACCCCGATTCCATTTCCAAGCTCGTGCTGCGCAAGGGCCTCGACTCGGGTACGGCATTTGAGATTCTCTCGATCGACATCGCCGATATCGACATAGGCAAGAACATCGGTGCCACGCTGCAGATGGATCAGGCACAAGCCGATAAGAACATCGCTCAGGCTAAGGCCGAAGAGCGCCGCGCTATGGCTATCGCGCTCGAGCAGGAGATGAAGGCCAAGGCTCAGGAGGCCAAGGCTAAAGTGATTGAAGCTGAAGCCGAAGTGCCCATCGCTATGGCTGCCGCCTTCCGCAACGGCAACCTCGGCATTATGGACTATTACCGAATGAAGAATATCGAGGCCGATACCTCGATGCGCGAGAGCATCTCCACTCCCACTAAGAAATAAGGCGTAGCGGTATGTGGTCGTTTCTGATTGCGTTAGTTGTTCTTGTAGTAGGCTACTTTACCTATGGAGTGATAGTGGAGCGGGTGTTCGGTGTCGATAATAGCCGAACCACTCCTGCCTATACCCACAACGACGGTGTTGACTATGTGCCGATGTCGCCGTGGAGGGTATTCCTTATCCAGTTTCTCAACATTGCCGGTCTCGGCCCCATCTTCGGTGCCATTATGGGCATTCAGTTCGGGCCGTCTGCGTTTCTGTGGATAGCGTTGGGTACCATCTTTGCCGGTGGTGTTCACGACTTCTTCTCAGGAATGTTGTCGGTGCGCGATGACGGCTCGTCGCAGTCGGAATATGCCGGCAAAGAGCTTGGCAACGCCACTCGCCAGCTGCTTCGCCTGCTCTCAGTACTGCTTCTGGTGCTTATAGGGGCGGTGTTTGTAATCAATCCGGCCAAGCTGTTAGCCAATCTGTGCGATGGCGCGCTCGATGGATTCTTCGGCGTCACGTTCTGGATTATCGCTATCTTCACTTATTATATCCTCGCCACGCTTGTCCCCATCGACAAGGTGATAGGCCGGTTCTATCCCATATTCGGATTCATTATGCTCTTTATGGCCATCGGGCTTCTCGTGGTGATGTTCGTGCAATATACGGAGTTTATCCCCGAGTTTACCGACGGGCTTCACAACCGCTATGCCGATCCTGAGTCGCATCCCATATTCCCGATGATGTTTGTGTCGATAGCCTGTGGTGCCATCTCCGGCTTCCACTCCACGCAGTCGCCATTGATGGCTCGATGCATTGAGAATGAGCGCTACGGGCGTCCCATCTTCTACGGTGCTATGGTGGCCGAAGGCATTGTGGC
>CAMHGU010000223.1 GCA_946184715.1 uncultured bacterium
GCGAAGGCTATCAAGGTCGAATAGTACGCCCGTGGGGAGTCGAACCCCAATCGGCGGAACCGGAATCCGCAATTCTATCCATTGAACTACGGGCGCAAAGCAAGGACTAAGGCCTGAGCGGGCAAAAAATGTGGCCGCGACGGCGATAGCGACTGCAAAAGTAATGATTTTTTTGTAGCTTTGCAACTGATATGGAAGTAAGAATCGAACAATCGTGGAAAGAGGCTTTGGCCGCCGAGTGGGAGAAGCCCTACTTTGCCGAGCTGACCCGCTTCGTGCGCGAGGAGTACGGCCGCGCGCAGGTGTTCCCGCCCGGGAGGCAGATATTCGCGGCTTTCGACGCTACGCCCTTCCACAAAGTGAAGGTGGTGATACTGGGGCAAGACCCCTACCACGACGACGGGCAGGCCAACGGGCTGTGCTTTTCAGTCAACGACGGCGTAGCGTTGCCGCCGTCACTCCTTAATATATATAAGGAGTTGAGCGACGACCTCGGCATCGCGCCGCGCGCCAGCGGCGACCTCAGCCACTGGGCGCGCCAGGGCGTGCTGCTGCTCAATGCCACCCTTACGGTGCGCGCCCATCAAGCCGGCTCGCACCAAAACCATGGCTGGGAGCAATTTACCGACGAGGCGATAATGCGGCTCGCTACCGAGCGCGAGCACCTCGTGTTTATCCTCTGGGGCGCCTACGCCCAGCGCAAAGGAGCCTTTATCAACCGGATGAAGCACCTCGTGCTCACCTCGGCCCACCCCTCGCCCCTCTCGGCCTATCGCGGCTTCTTCGGCAGCCGCCCCTTCAGCCGCACCAACGAATACCTGGCCGCACACGGCATAGAGCCGATACGCTGGTGATTAAACCTACCCACGACGTAAGAATCATAAACACTGATGACAATGACACTCGAACAACGCAAAGAGCAAGCCGCCGCGCTCCACCGCCAAGGCTACAACTGCTGCCAGTGTGTGCTGGCCGCCTATGCCGACCGGCTGCCGGCCGGCGACGCCGCGATAGCGCTTGCCGCCGGAATGGGCGGCGGCGTGGGCGGCCAAGGCCATATATGCGGCGCCGTGAGCGCGCTGGCGATGCTACGCGGTGCCGTGGAACCCACGTCGCCACAAACTAAAGCCGCGGTGTATGCCGACGTGCGACGCCTCTCCGACGCCTTCCGCGGCCGCAACGGCTCCGTCACCTGCCGCGAGCTCCGCTCACGTGCCGAGGGCGTAGCGCATAAGCCCTGCGACGAATATATCGCCGACGCTATCGAAATCTTCGACCAATACCTACAGCAATGCGACGCATAATTACCGTAATCGCCGCGGCAGCGACCGCCATAGCCGCCATAGCCGCCGTGCCCGACACCCGCACGGCCATCTACCACCCGGGCTTCCGCACCCTGCGAGTGCATCAGCTCGGCAACGTGCTGGCACCGCCGGTCATTGAGCTGGGCTCGCTCGAGCGAGTGCTCATTTCGTTCGACGAGATGGCAACCGAAATGCGATATATGCGCTACCGCCTTATCCATTGCGATGCCAACTGGAACCCCTCGCAGCTCGTGGAAGCCGAATACCTTGACGGCTTCAACGAAGCACGCATCGACGACTACGCCTATTCGCAAGCCACGCTGGTCAACTACGTCAACTACCAATTCACCGTGCCCAATGAGGATATGCGCATCCTCGTGTCGGGTAACTACCTCGTGCAGGTATATGACGAAGACCACCCCGAGGAGACACTGCTGCAAGCCCGCTTCTACGTCACCGAGCGCCTCATCGACATCGGCACCTCAATCACCTCGCGCACCGACATCGACTACAACGATGCCCACCAGCAGCTCGCCGTGAGCGTCACGCCCCACGACAACAAGCTCCAGGGCTGGACCAACGACATCACGCTCCGCATCATGCAGAATATGCGCGACGACAGCGAGGTGCTCCTCGCCCGCCCCACCCTCATCGAAAGCGACCGGGCCACCTACGAGCACCAGCGCGAGCTCATCTTCCCCGCCGGCAACGAGTTTCGCCGCTTCGAGGTGGTGGAGACCTACTACCCCGGAATGCACGTGGAGCACGTGGGATATGTGGAGCCGTTCTATCACGCCACCCTCTACCCCGACCGTCCCCGAGCCGAGGAGGCTTACTTGTACGACCAGACGCAGTTCGGGCGCTTCGTCGTAAGGCAAAGCGGAGTCAACGACAGCGACTTCGAGGCCGACTACGTGGCCGTCCACTTTACCCTCGAGCACGAGCCGATGACCGGCGGCGAACTCTACGTCACCGGACAATGGACACAGCCCGAATTCAACGAGCGCAACCGCATGCACTGGGACGAGCTCACCGGCACCTACCAAGCCGACATAATGATGAAAATGGGGTCGTACAATTATCAGTACCTATGGCTGCCGGCAGGGTCGGTGCGAGCCTATACTGCGCCCATCGAAGGCGACAAATACGAGACCGTCAACGAATACTTCGTGCGCATCTACTACCGCCCGCCCGGCGCCCGCTACGACCGCCTCGCCGGCACCGCCCTCGCCTACTCCCACCAGTAACCCCACCACCCGCGCCACCAGGTCAAGCGGGACTGGGAACACGGTGTCCTTTCTCCTGTTCAGCGCTCCGTTGATGCGCAAGCGAGGCAGGTCAGCGCCTTTGACCTTCTCAAATTCTCCGTTTCTCCACCGAAGTCCCGCCGCTCATATTTTGCCTCAGAAAATCGCAGTCGTGATGCTATATTCAATGCTTGCATCAAT
>CAMHGU010000224.1 GCA_946184715.1 uncultured bacterium
CCGCAGTCGATCTGCTCGTTGACGGCCGGGAAGTCGCCTTTGATTTCGAGGAGCAACCCGGCGAGGGTCTCCACGTCGTCGGCCTGCCGGTCGAATTGCTCTTCGTCGAGCTCGGTGATGCGGCTGAAGTCATTGAGCAGCGTCTTCCCGTCGAAGATGTAGGAGCCGTCGGGGAGCTGACGGTACTGGGCGCCTGAGGGCTCATCGTATTCGTCGTCGATGTCGCCCACAATCTCTTCGAGCACGTCCTCGAGGGTGACGAGGCCTTGCGTGCCGCCAAATTCGTCAACCACCACGGCGATGTGTATCTTGCGGCGGCGGAAGTCTTCGAGCAGGTCGTCGATCATTCGGTTCTCGGGCACGAAAAACGGCTCGCGCAGCAGCGGGTGCCAGTCGAAGTCGTCGCCGGCGTCGTGGGCGATATGGGGCAGGAGGTCCTTGGCGTAGAGCACGCCGGTGATGTTGTCGATGTTGTCGTGATAGACGGGAATGCGCGAGAAGCCCGACTCGAGAATGGTGGCTTTCACTTGCGAGAAGGGCGCGTCGTCGGCAAGGGCTTCGATGTCGATGCGCGGCACCATAATCTCGGTCACCTCGGTGCCGCCGAAGCGGAGTATGCCCTCAAGCAGGTCTTTCTCCTCTTCGCCTTTGACGTGGGTGATTTCGAGCGCCTCGGAGAGCTCTTCTTTCGACATAGCGTCCTCGGTGTGCTCGGCCACGATGCGGTCCATAAGGCGGGTGCTTTTCATCAGCACGCGCGAGAGCGGCGCGAAGAGCTTGTCGAGAAGCAGCATCGGTGTGGCCGCCGCGCGGGCAAGCGCCGCGTTGTGGCTCGTGGCGTAGAGCTTGGGAAGGATTTCGCCGAAGAGTAATATGATAAAGGTGAGCACCACCGATTGCAGGATGAAATTGAGCACGCTGCTGCTCACGGTGAATATCTGGTTGAACGCGAAGCTGCTGAGCATTACGATTGCCACATTCACCAAGTTGTTGGTTATCAAGATGGTAGCCAGTAGGCGCTCGGGCACGGCGAAGAGACGGTCGATGACCGAGGCTTGCGCCGACTCGCCAAGCTCTTGCCGCTGCTGCGGCGTCAGCGAGAAAAAGGCAATCTCGGAGCCGGAGCAGAAGGCCGATACGAAGAGTGCGAAAAGAGCGAGTGCCAGGGCGATAATGCTGCCCGCCGTGGGCGCTGTGGCCTGAATCAGAGGTTGGCTGTCAGCCGTAGGGATTGATGCCAAGAGGCATAAGAAAGGGTCAGGGTCCAATGTAACTGTCGGTTAGTTAAACAATAATGTGCTGAGCGCGTAAGCTCCGGCACACCGCAAAGTTACAAATTTTTCGTGATATATCACAATGCCGGGCCGGTGTGTCAGAAATTGCCGAGCAGATACACCTGCTGCGAGGCGCGGGTGATGGCGGTGTAGAGCCAGCGATAGAAGTCGCGCGTGGTGAGGGCATCTTCGGGAATGAAGCCCATATCGATGAATACGTTGCGCCACTGCCCGCCCTGAGCCTTGTGGCACGTGACGGCGTAGGCGAATTTCACCTGAAGAGCGTTGAAGTAGGGGTCGGCTTTGATGGCGCGCATCAGCTCGCGTTTATTGGTGGCGCCGGTGTCGGCGGCCACGGCTTCGAAGAGCTTGCGCTGCTGCTCGCCCGTGAGGGCGGGCGCATCGCTATAGAGGGCATCGAGGCATATCTTGGCATCGAGCTCCACGTCGAGGTCGGCAAAGTAGAGCGTCACGTCGGCAAAGCGGAAGCCGTAGCGCTCCTCGGTGTGGGACACGCGGCTTACGGTCGCTATGTCGCCGTTGGCGATGAAATCCACCTCTTTATATTCGGCGGCCCAGTGGTAGTTGTTCTTGGCGATGAGAAGGCGGTCGCCCGACGATAGCTCCTCCTCGCGGTAGAGCACGCGGTTGCGAATGCCGGTGTTGAACATCGTGGCGCGCCGATTGCTGCGGGTGATGATTATCGACTCCTGGATGCCGTCGCGCGAGTAGCTGTCGTCGATAATCTCTTGCATTATGTCGCCTTGAAGGGGCCGGAAGTCGTCGAAGCGGTCGAGTACAAGCTCGGGCTTGGGGAGAGGCTCGATGGCCAAGCCGCGGCGCAGGAGGTTGGCATTGTAGAGGATGCCCGAGTCGGTGGCCTGGCGGGCGGTCTCGGTAAGCGAGTAGGTGAACACTGGCATCCCGTAGCTCCGCATCTGCTCGGGCGAGAGCGCCGGACTCTCGTCGAGACCCACCGGCGGCAGCTGCGCACTGTCGCCCAGGAGGATAAGCCGATTGCCGCTGCCGGTGAAGACGTATTCGATAAGGTCGTCGAGCAACCGCCCCGAGCCGAACGCGGCCGGAGCGCCATCGTTGCTGTTGGGCATCATCGAAGCCTCATCAACAATAAATAAGGTGTCGGCGTGCTTGTTCTCCGCAAGCTGAAAGCCGCCGTAGTCGGGCGCATACGAGCTTTGACGGTAGATGTGGCGGTGGATGGTAAAGGCCGAGTGGCCCGCATAGGCGGCAAACACCTTGGCCGCCCGCCCCGTGGGCGCCAGCAGCACCGCCGGCCGATGCACGTCGCTGAGCGTGCGCACCAAAGCGCCGGTGAGCGACGTCTTGCCCGTGCCGGCATGTCCGTTGAGCACGAAGATGCTGTCGGCGTGCGAACCCAGCACAAACTCCGAGAGCGCCGCCACAAGCTCCAGCTGCCTCTCGTTAGGCTCATAAGCCAGGTTGCTCAAAAACCG
>CAMHGU010000225.1 GCA_946184715.1 uncultured bacterium
ATTCTATTCCGTTATTTTACACGTTTTGAGCGATTTTAGTCCGATAAAATGCACGACAGTGCGGCGGCCGGGTCGGGCGGGAGCCAGGTGATTGAGGGGTCGCGGCGGTACCACGTCAGCTGTTTCTTGGCGTAAACGCGAGTGTTTTTCTGCAATCGCGCCACGGCCGTGGGTAGGTCCCAGGTGCCGTCGAAGTAGGCGAATATCTCCTTGCAGCCCACGGTGTTGAGCGCGTTGAGGTGTCGCAGCGGCAGCAGCGGGCGCAGCTCGTCGAGGAGACCGTGGTCGAGCATCAGCTCCACGCGCCGGTTGATGCGCTCGAAGAGCTGCTCTCGCGGCAGGTCGAGGCCTATCTTCACTATGTCGAAGGGGCGCGGCTTGGCGGCGCCGGTGCGCAGCGAGCTATAGGGCACTCCGGCCTCGCGGCATATCTCCACAGCGTGCATCACCCGCTTGGTGTTCTGCCGGTCGATGGCGGCGTAGTAGGCGGGGTCAAGACGTTGCAGCTCCTCGAGGAGCGGCTCGAGGCCGTGGCGATGGAACGTGAGAGCCACGTCGCGCCTTACGGCGTCGCTGATGGTGGGGAGGTCGTCGATACCGCGACACACCGCATCGACGTACATCATCGAGCCGCCACACATCACCACGTAGCGGTGGCCGCGCGCGTGAAGCTCTTGTATCTTGGCGAGGGCATCGGCCTCAAATTGGGCCGCGCTGTAGTAAGCGTCGAGCTCAAGCATCTGCACGAAATGGTGCGGCACAAGCGCCAGCTGCTCCGCGGTGGGAGCAGCTGTGCATATAGGAATGTGACGGTAGATCTGGCGCGAATCGGCCGAGATGATCTCGGCGCCGAGGCGCTGCGCCACGCTGATGGCCACATCGGTCTTTCCCACGCCGGTGGGGCCTGTGATGACTATGAGCGCGGGGCGAGCCATAGCGAAGGGCGTCAGCGGGCGGCCACGATGCGGCAGATAGCCACAACCACCTCGGCGGCTTTCTCCATCGACTCGATGGGCACAAACTCATAGCGCCCGTGGAAGTTGAGGCCGCCGGCGAAGATGTTGGGGCACGGAAGTCCTTTGAACGACAGCTGCGCGCCATCTGTGCCGCCGCGTATGGGCTGCACCTTAGGAGCCACGCCCACCTCCTCCATCGCCTGCTTGGCAATGTCGATGACGTGCATCACCGGCTCTATCTGCTCGCGCATATTGTAATACTGGTCCTTAAGCTCGATGGTGGCGCAGCCGGGGAAGTCGGTGTTGATCACCTCCACGAGGCGCTGCATCTCGGCTTTGCGCTGCTCGAAGCGGTCGCGATAGTGGTCGCGGATGATATAGGTGAGCGAGGCCTGCTCCACCGTGCCTTCCATTCCCACGAGATGGTAGAAGCCCTCGTAGCCCTCGGTAGTGGCAGGGGTCTGGTCGGCGGGGAGAAGCCCGGCGTAGCGCATAGCCACGAGCATAGCGTTGACCATCTTGTCCTTAGCGTAGCCCGGGTGGACGTTCAGCCCTTTGAAGAGTACGCGCGCCGAGGCTGCGTTGAAATTCTCAAATTCGAGCTCGCCTACGGCGCCGCCGTCCATCGTGTAGCCCCACTCAGCGCCGAAGAGCCCTACGTCGAACTTGTGGGCGCCCTGCCCTATCTCCTCGTCGGGGTTGAAGGCGATGCGTATGGTGCCGTGCTCTATCTCGGGGTGCTGCTGCAAGTACTCCACAGCGGCGAGAATCTCGGCGATGCCGGCCTTGTCGTCGGCGCCGAGGAGCGTGGTGCCGTCGGTGACGATGAGTCGCTGCCCCACGTAGTCGCGAAGTTCGGGAAATTGAGCGGGCGAGAGCACGGTGCCTTCGGCTGCGTTGAGCGTGATGTCGCCGCCGTCGTAGTCCTCTACGATGCGGGCCTTGACGTCCTTGCCGGAGCAGTCGGGCGACGTGTCCATGTGGGCGATGAAGCCGATGGTGGGTATCGGCTTGTCGGTATTGGCCGGCAGCGTTGCCATCAGATAGGCATTCTCATCGAGGGTGATGTCGGTAAGGCCCATCTGCTCCAGCTCCTCGCGGAGGTGCTTGGCAAAGGTCATCTGGCCGGGCGTGGAGGGCCACTCGCCTGAGGTCTCGCTGCTCTGAGTGTCCCATGTGATATAGTCGAGAAAACGATTAAGTACGTTCATAACCTATTCTGTATTAATGTGTTACTTATGGCAGTCGTCGCAGTCGCAACCGCAATCGTGGTCGTGGTCGTGGTGATGATGGTCACAGCCGCAGTCGCAGCCGTGCTTGGGGTTAAGCTCCTCGGTGGTGGCGTCGCGCACCTCCTGCACGTGGCCCGTGAAGCGGATACGACGGCCGGCCAAGGGGTGGTTGAAGTCGATTTTCACCTTCTCGCCCACCTCAATGATGTCGCCGGGCACACGGTGGCCGGTTTCGGTCATCATCTCGATAGTGTTGCCCACGCGCACGCGCTCTTCGTCAAATTCGCCATCGATTTCGAATGTCGAGCGATCAAATTCCATCACCCACTCCTCATTGAAAGGCCCGAAAGCATCTTCGGGAGCGAGCGTCACGTCGAAGGCTTCGCCTTTGGCCTTGCCCTCGATAGCCTTCTTGAAGGCCTCGAGCATCATACCACCGTCCATACCGAACACGAAGCGGTCGGGCTGCTCGGCCGTGAATCCGTACATTTTGATAGGGTGTTCACCCTCAAACTCGAAGAGGTCGTAAACGAGCTCCACGTATTTACCTGTCTTGATA
>CAMHGU010000226.1 GCA_946184715.1 uncultured bacterium
AATAACTCTCGCTGATTGCGCTGATTGCGCTGATGCTCCCTCCTTAAAATCTGCGTAATCTGCGTAATCTGCGAGAAATATCCGCTCGCTGATAGCCCAATAGAATCAGCGAGAAATAAATGAAGGGCCGATGATTGGTAATTACGGAAATTGTTAGTACCTTTGAGATTGGCAAAACGGCCTCCGGCCACAAGCCTTAACTTCTAATAGGTAATGCAATGGAAATCAAGATATTGACATCGGCATCGACCCTATGCGTCAGCCTTCGCGGCCGGCTCGACAGCGATGCCGCGCGGCTTCTGCCCGAGCAGGTGCTGCCGCAATTCGGCGCCGAGCTTATCAATATGGAACTCGATTGCCACCGCCTCGACTACCTGAGCGCCGACGGTCTCTTTGCCCTCGCCACGCTCTGCGATGCCGTGAGCGAGCGCGGCGGCCGCCTATCGCTCAAGCACGTCACGGGCCAAGTGGCCGAAGCCATCAAGGTGTCGGGCCTCGACACCGTAATCAACACCCGCTGAATGTAACGACTACAACCAAATAGAACACAAGATATGGCAACACTGACATTTTCGACCATCATAGTGGCGGTGCTTATCTTCCTGCTGATAGGTAGCGTAGTGGCCTACCTCATCACTCGCGGCCTTACCGACAGCAAGAGCACCGCGCCCTACTCCACCTTGCAGAAGGAGCAGAGCCTTCGCGAAGGCTACATAGGCGTACCCACCGACCTATCCCACCTCGTGGGCGCCACCGGAGTGAGCTTCTCGGTGCTGCGCCCCGCCGGCAAGATACGCATCGACGACCGCGTGCTCGACGCCGTGTCGCTCAACGACTTCATCGACAAGGACGTGCCCGTAAAGGTAGAGAAATACGAAAACGCACAGCTCTATGTATCACCACTTTGACGACGACGAGCAGCTGCGCGCGGTGGGCATAATACCGGCGCGCTACGCCTCGAGCCGCTTCCCCGGGAAGCCCCTGGCGATGATAGGCGGCAAACTGATGATAGAGCGCGTGTGGGAACGCGCCAAGCAGGCCCTCGACACCGTAGTAGTGGCCACCGACGACAACCGCATCGCCGCCGCCGTCGAGGCTTTCGGCGGCAACGTAGTGATGACAAGCACCCACCACCGCAGCGGCACCGACCGCTGCCGTGAAGCACTCGACAAGCTCGGCAAAGACGTGGACGTGGTGGTCAACATTCAAGGCGATGAGCCGTTTATCGACCCGGAGCAGATCAGGCAGCTATGCCACCTCTTCGCCGACGACCCCATCACCGACATCGCCACGCTCATCCGCCCCGTGCCTTACACCGCGACCTACGCCGAGCTGTCCGACCCCAACACCGTCAAGGTGGTGACCGATAGCAACGGCTACGCCCTCTACTTCTCCCGCTTCCCAATCCCCTTTATGCGCAACGAGGAGCCCGACCAATGGGCCGGGTACCACGATTACTATACACACATAGGAATGTACGCCTATCGCAGCTTCATTCTCCGAATGATTACCGAGCTGGAGCCGTCGCCGCTGGAGCGCGCCGAGAACCTCGAGCAGCTGCGCTGGCTCGAGAACGGCCTCAGAATACGGACCGCCGTGAGCGAGCTGCCCACCATTGGCATCGACACCCCGGCCGACCTCGAGCGAGCCGAGCAATACCTAAAAACCTTAGAGCAATGACTTTACGCCCCGACCTCCACCCCTTCGGGCCGCTGCGCCTGGAGCCGGCCCGCACCGCCACGCTGAGCAACGGCATCCCCGTAACTTATATCCCCGACCCACAGTGTCCCGTGCTGACGCTTGCGCTCAACACCACCGGCGGCGAAAACGAAGCCGCCGTGCCCAGGATGCCCGACCTCCTGGGCCAGTCGCTGCGTCGCGGCACCGCAAGCCACTCTGCCGAGTACATCGCCGAGCGCATCGACCATAGCGGCACCGCCCTCAACATCGCCGGCGCCTCCCACCACGTCGGCGCCTCCCTGGTGCTCAACGCTCAATATTTCGACGAGATTGCCGAGCTGCTGCGCTCTATGCTGCAAAGCCCCACGATTCCCGAGCCTACATTTGAGATTGACAAGGCGATGTTTGTGGCCGAGCGACGCCAGCAACTGGAGCGCACCCGAGAGCGCGCCTTCGATGCCTGCGTCGCCCGCTTCTACGGCCCCGCCCACCCGCAAGGCCGAATCCCGACCGAGCTACAGTTGCAGGGCATCACTCGCGACGCGCTGCTCGACTTCCACCGCCGCCACTTCGTGGCCGACGGCGCGAGCATTGTGCTCTCGGGCAACATCACCGACAGCCACCTCGCCAGGCTCGACGACATATTCGGCCACGACTGGGGCGGCCCCAACAGCGGGCTGACCCTTAAAGCGCCGGAGCCTACCGGCCTCGGCGAGGTAGTCGAGGTGCCGATGCCCGGCAAGCGGCAGTCGAGCATCGTGATGCGCGCCGCCGCGCCTCTGCGCTCCCACGACGACTTCATACCGCTACGCATCGCCGTGACACTGCTCGGAGGTTTTATGGGAAGCCGACTGATGCAGAACGTGCGCGAGAAGAAAGGCCTCACCTACGGCATCAACGCCTATCTGCTCGGCCTGCGCGACGAATCGACCGTCACCGTCGTCACCGACTGCAACCTCGAGCGAGCCGCTACCGTGCTCGATGAGATACGCCACGAGATGGAAGCGCTGGGCACCACCCTCGCGAGCACCGACGAGCTGGAACG
>CAMHGU010000227.1 GCA_946184715.1 uncultured bacterium
TTCTCGCGCACGGTGCCGATGCAGTCGTAGAGGTCTTGGTAGATGTCGGTGAGCGACTCGCTGATGGTGCTCGTGATTGCGCCTTCGGAGAATTGCATATCGGGGGTGAACACCTCGAGGAAGTCGTCGTCGGCCTCCATCAGGGCGGCAATCTGCGAGCGTATAGTCTCGTAGCGGGCCTCGTCGGTGAAGCTCTCGAGGAGCTGGTCGGCGTTGTCGTCGTAGGGGGCGCTGAGGTCGAGGGCGCAGATGTAGATGCGTGGCAGCAGCTTGGCCATCTTGTCGATGAAAGCCGCGCGCTCGGCGCCGAGGGTGTTCTCCAAGGTCACGCAGTATTCGTGGGCGAGGCCTATGAAGGCTATGTTGTTGCGCGAGAGGGCGCTTGATTGATTGGGCATAGGGGGCGAATGTTAAGGGTTGGTATAAAGGTTGTGATGGGTGATAAATGCCAGCACCTCGTCGGGGAGGTAGAAGGCGGCGTTGCCGCCGTGGGCGAGGATATCGCGCACCTCGGTCGAAGATATTTCAATCATCGGGGCGTCGGCAAGGTAGGTGACCGATGGCGGCAATGTGCTCGGGTCGATGTCGTAGCCGCGGCGGGGATAGATGATGATGCGGTGGCTGTCGATAATCTCTTGGTGGCATCGCCAGCGGTCGAAGAGGAGCCAATTGTCGGCGCCGATGATGAGTGCGAACTCGTCGGAGGGGAACTTCTCTTGGAGGGCTCGCAGGGTGGCGTAGGTGTAGGAGGGGCGCGGGAGGGAGAACTCGAAGCCCGAGGTGGTTACGCCGTCGATGCGGGCGGCCACCATCTCGGCCATACGCAGGCGCGCGGCATCGCTTACCTGTGGCTGCCGGCCCTCTTTGAGGGGGTTCTGCGGCGACACCATAATCCAGATGCGGTCGAGACCGGCATGGCGTGCCAGCCAGTTGAGGAGCACGGCATGGCCGGTGTGGATGGGGTTGAACGACCCGCCGAAGATGCCTGTAGTCATCGCCTCGGGGCTATGCGTTGATGAAGTTGAGAATGAGTTGGCGCACCTCTTCCACGGCCACATCGAGCACGTCGTTGACAACCACGTGGTCGAAATGCGGGGCGAAGGTCATCTCGTATTCGGCTTTGCTGACGCGCTGCTCGAGCGATTCGGGGGTCTCGGTGCCGCGCTTCACAAGGCGCTCGCGCAGCACTTCGATTGATGGCGGCTGGATGAAGATGGCCAGCACCTGAGCGCCGAATTTGCTCTTTACGTTGACCGCGCCTTTGACGTCGATGTCGAGCATAGCGTTGTAGCCTTCGGCCTCAATCTTCTCGATTTCGCTCTTGAGGGTGCCGTAGAATCGGCCGGGGTACACCTCCTGCCATTCCACGAGGGCATCGTCGGCAATCGCCTGCTGAAACTGCTCGGCCGTAATGAAGTAGTAGTTGACGCCGTCCACTTCGCCTTCGCGAGGCTGGCGGCTCGTGGCCGACACCGAGAAGCGCAGCCGCAGCCGCTCGTCGTTGAGAATGTGGCTGATGATGGTCGACTTGCCGCCGCCCGAGGGCGCTGAGAGAATTATTATCCTTGCCATAAGGGTAGGGGTATTGGGTTAGTGATTAGAGGTTACAACACGTTGAGCACCTGCTCCTTAATCTGCTCCAGCTCGTCCTTCATCCGTACCACGATGCGCTGCATCTCGGCGTGGTTCGACTTGGAACCGAGGGTGTTGATTTCGCGGCCCATCTCTT
Source organism: uncultured bacterium (assembly GCA_946184715.1). Lineage (GTDB taxonomy): Bacteria > Bacteroidota > Bacteroidia > Bacteroidales > Muribaculaceae > CAMHGU01. The sequence goes on from CAMHGU010000227.1 coordinate 1,730, forward strand.
GGGCGATGAAACCGAGCTTCTTTCCCTGGCCGGAGCTGTCGGAGTGGAGGGTCTCGAGGAAGTAGTCGAGGTGGTTGGCGAGGCGGAGCTTCTCTTCGCTCACGTCGAGCTTCTCGATGTAGAAAATCATCTCTTGCTCAAATCGGCCCTTGTCGTAGTCGATGCCTTCGAGCGAGGCGAGGGCCTCCTCGATGCGGGCCTTGATTTTGGGCACACGCTCGGCCTCGCACGGCTCCACGTCGGCGAGCAGGCGGCGAATGTTGGCGATTTTCTCTTCGAAGAAAGCGGCGAGGCGCGCGCCCTCTTGCGTGCGGAACTCCACGAGAGCGTCGATCGACGTCTTCACGGCATCGGCCAGGGCCTGCAGTTCCTCGGCGCTGATGTCGCTCGAGGTCTCGGTGGCAAACACGTCGGGGAGGCGCAGCAGCGTGGCGTACCAGTCGGCGGGCAGGTCGATGCCCAGCTGCGTCGACATCTGCTCGAGGCTCCGCTTGTAGGCCTTCAGGGCCGACATATTAAGCTCGGCCACCGAGGCTTCGCCATCGCTTTCGGTATAGACGAGCATATCCACTTTGCCGCGCGTAAGCGCCGCAGCCACCATATTGCGCAGCTCCAGCTCTTTCTCGCGGTAGATTGACGGCAAGCGCGACGACAAGTCGAGCTGCTTGCTGTTGAGCGATTTGATTTCGGCAGTAATCTTGCGTGAGCCGTAGCTTGCCACGCCCTTGCCGTATCCGGTCATTGATAATATCATAAGCTTTCCAAAAGTTTATCCAAAATTAGTGCAAAATTGCTAACTTTGCAAATAATCAGAAACTACGATGGCATATATACTGAATATTGAGACCTCAACCGAGGTGTGCTCCGTGGCGCTGACCGATAGCGGTGGCGTGCTGGAGCATCGCGAGGACTATAGCGGGCGCAACCACGCGCAGCTGCTGAGCGGCTACAT
>CAMHGU010000228.1 GCA_946184715.1 uncultured bacterium
GCCAAGTCCGGGAGTCCTGCGGGTTCGAATGACGGGCACAACCATCACCGCCCTATGCCCGTCACACTATCATCGCGCCGCGCCTCTCATCACCATTATCCGAACCCGCAAGGGGTTCGGGCGAGGTGGGGGCGCCTGCTCCGTAGGTAGAGCCGCGCACGCGCGTCTCAACCTACGGTTAATCGTCATCGCAACCCTTGCGGGTTGCCGCCGCGCCGCCAGTCCTTCAGCCCTATAAGTCCGTAGAGGCCTCAAGGCGGGGCGGGGTGAGGGGTCAGTCGAGTTTGTCAAGGGCGAGGGTGAGGACGCTCACCGTTACGCCCTCCACCTGCCGCAGCACTCGGGCGGCGGTGACGAGGGTGGCGCCGGTGGTGAGTACGTCGTCGATGAGCAGTACGTGTTTGTCCTTGAGCTGCTCGGGGTGGCTGAGGGCGAACACGCCCTGCACATTCTCCCATCGGCGTGTGGAGTCTTTGGCGGTTTGGGTGGAGTGGGGGCGAGGCGATATCAGGTTGTCGCCTACGGGGATACCGGTGATGTCGCTCACACCGAGGGCGATGTATCGGCTCTGGTTGTAGCCGCGGCGGGCGCGCTTCTCGAAGTGGAGCGGTATGGGTATGATGATGTCGATGCCGCTGAAGAAGCCGTCGGCTTGCAGCTCGCGGCTCAGGCGCGCGGCGAGCCAGCGGCCGAGGGTGGGGCGGTTGCGGTATTTGATATCTTGTAGCAGCTGAGCCACGCTGCCGCCTTTGCGGTAGTAGAGCAGCGAGGTGGCGCGCTCTACGGGCACACGGCCGGCAAAGCGCATCGCCGCTTCGTTGTCGGGCTCACGGTGCAGATAGGTGACGGGCAGCTCGGCGGCGCAGCCTATACACAGATGCCGCTCCTGATGGGTGAGCACCGTGCCGCACACCGCGCACGAGCGCGGCATCAGGGCGTCGGCCACGCTGCGCATTATGTCACGCCATCCGGTCATCGTCGTAGTCGTCGTCGGCTCGGTTGCCTATCTCTTTCATAGCTTTGAATATCAGGCTCGACTCATAGCCGCGCGAGGCGGCAAAGCGGAACAGCTGGGCCGAGAGCTTGGCGCCGGTGGCGGTGGTGTGGGCGCGCTTGTGGCGCAGGGCGCGCACGAGCTGCTCGTATTCGCCGTCGGGCTGTATCTCCTGTAGGGCGGCGTCGATGGCTGCGGAGCTTATCTGCTTGAGTTGCAGGGCACGCTTCACCTTCACACGGCCCCAGCCCTGGAATCTCCATTTGTCGCGGGCGAAGGCGCGGGCGTAGCGGGCATCGTCGATGAAACGCTCGCGCTCGAGGCGCTCCACCACGGCGTCGGCCTCCTCGGGCGCCAGGCCGCGGCGCAACAGCTTCAGGCGGATGTCGTAGCGGCACTGCTCGCTCAGGGCGCATAGGGCGGCCATCTTGTCGTAGGCCTCGCGGGGTGATGGCGGCTGCTTCATCGCTTGGCGGGTTTTACGGCTATGGCGAAGCGGTACAGGCCGTTGAGGTCGCGCACTATGTCGATGCGGTCCATTCCCTCATCGGCAAGCAGGCGCCGCATCTCTTCGGCATAGCGGTTGTTGATTTCGAGATATAGCTGCCCTCCGGCGGTCAACGCCGTGGCGGCATAGCGGGCGATAGCCTTATAGAATAGCAGCGGACGCGCATCGTCAACAAACAGGGCCGAGTGGGGCTCGTAGTCGAGCACGTTGCGCTCCATCGTGGCGGCTTCGCTGCGGGCTATGTAGGGCGGGTTGCTTACGATGATGTCGAAGCTGTCGGGCACGGGCACGGCGGTGAGGATATCCTCGCGCGTGAATGTGACGCCTCGGGCGTGCAGCTCCTCGGCGTTGCCGCGGGCTACGGCCAGGGCGTCGGCGCTGACGTCGGTGGCCGTCACTTGCGCAAACCGCAGGTTGAGCGCCAGCGTGATGGCGATGCAGCCCGAGCCGGTGCCTATGTCGAGCACGCGCAGGTCGGGAGCTTCGCTGTTGCGCTCCGTGATGATGTCAACGAGCTGGGCCGTCTCGGGCCGCGGTATCAGCGTGGCCGGGGTCACACGGAAACGCCGCCCGGCAAAGTGGGCCGCACCGAGCACATACTGCAGCGGCTCATTCCGCTCCAGCCTTTCCACCACTCGCGCTATTTTCTCCTTAATATAATCAGATAATTCACTATCTTTGTGCATCAAAACATCGACGCGGCTCCAGCCTTTGAGCTCCTCGAAGATGACGCGTATCATAGCCTCCACTTCGCGAGGCGGATAGAGGGCCGAGAGGCGTTGTCGCAGAAATGATAATGTAGCCTTCATAGCGCTACAAATTTACGATTTTTATCGCAACCATGTGATGACCGACGACGAAAAATACATGAGGCGCGCCCTCGAGCTTGCCGCCCACGGCCGAGGCTACACCTCGCCCAACCCTATGGTGGGCGCGGTGGTCGTGGCCGAGGGGCGCATCATAGGCGAAGGGTGGCATCGCCGCTGCGGCGAGGGCCACGCGGAGGTCAATGCTATCGCCTCGATAGCTGAGCCTGACCGCCGGCTTTTGCCATCGGCCACTATCTATGTTACCCTTGAGCCGTGTTCTCACTACGGCAAGACGCCGCCCTGCGCCAAGCTGCTCATCGACAGCGGGGTGCGGCGCGCAGTGGTGGCAACGCTCGACCCGT
>CAMHGU010000229.1 GCA_946184715.1 uncultured bacterium
TCCGACCGCGACAACGAGGTGGACGGTCCCCAATACGCCCAGCGTGGCCTGATGACCTCGCTCGACCTCAGCAAAAACACCGAGCTGCGCCAGCTCCGCATCTCCAATCAGCCCATCTACAACCTCGACCTGAGCAAGAACACCAAGCTGGAGCTGCTCTACTTCAACAATGTAGATCTGAGCAACGGCAATCTGCAGACCAACCTGCAATATCTGCCCAACCTCGAAAGGCTGTCGTGCTATAAAGACACCCTCACCTCGCTCGACGTCTCGGCCAACACAAAGCTGAAAGAGCTTGTCGTATGGGGCAATAACCTCAAGCGCATCGACCTTAGCAAGAACGTCGCCCTCACCACCCTCGTGCTCGGCGAAAACCAGGTGGGCGAAGACGAGCGCCGCGTGCCGCTCCCCAATGGCGGCAACCCCATCACTTCGCTCGACGTAAGCAAAAACGTCAACCTTGAGAAGCTCTACTGCGCCAAGATGCAGCTCACCGACCTCGACCTCAGCGCTCTGCCCAACCTTACCGACCTCAACTACGCCGAGCAGACCCGCCGCGTGCAAGCCGAGCTCTCCGAGAACCCCGGTGTCACCGGAATGAAGAGCTTCTACTACCTCCGTATGGATAGGACTGCCGATAAGAGCGGCCTCCTCCTCTGCGACCGCCTTGCCGACACCGACAACGATGGTAAATCCAACTTCAACATCGACCTCGCCGACGAGGACAGCTGGACTGCCGGCGACATCGTCAGCGGACGCGCCGCCGCCCATTCGCGCCTCAATGCCGTGGGCACAGTCGACGACCTCAACCCCAACAGCGTGGTGGGCAAAGTGCTCCTCCTCTCCGACGTCACCGAGAATGGTACCGAAGCTTCGGGCACTACCACCTATCTCTACGACGTGAACCTCAACTCCAATGTTGACCCGGCTGTTGACCAGAAGACTCCCTTCACCCTCAACTGGTACGCTCCGCAGGGCGTGGTCACCGGTGTGGAGAATGTCAATGCCGCCGCTGCCGAGGTGCTCGACGTGGAATACATCAACGCCGCAGGCATCACCGCCAAGCAGCCTTGGCAAGGCCTCAACATCGTAGTCACCCGCTACACCGACGGCCGCACCACCACCGCCAAAGTCATCAAGTAAAAGCCCAAGCCTCTATCAATAGAGACTTCTACACCATAGCAATCGCCATCCTGCCCTCCGCAAGGTGGCGATTGCCGCATCATCACCCCTATAGTTTCTATAGGGGCTATAGGGGCTATATATATTATATATAAGGTATAGAGCGCGGGCGCGGGAGGTCAGAGCCGGAGCGGGGTGTAGGGAAGGCCGAAGGCGTCGGCTACGCCCTTGAAAGTCACTTCGCCGTCGAGGATGTTGACGCCTTGCGCCAGGCCGGGGTCGGCCTTGCAGGCTTCGCGCCAGCCGAGGTCGGCAATCTTCAGGGCGTAGGGCAGCGTGGCGTTGGCGAGCGCCTGGGTCGAGGTCATAGGCACCGCGCCGGGAATGTTGGTCACGCAGTAGTGGGTGACGCCATCCACCACATAGGTGGGGTTGCTATGGGTGGTGGGGTGCGAGGTGGCGAAGCAGCCGCCCTGGTCGATAGCCACGTCAACCATCACCGAGCCTTTAGGCATCAGCTTCACCATATCGGCGCTCACGAGGTGAGGCGTCTTGGCTCCCGGCACCAGCACGGAGCCTATCAGCAAGTCGGTATCGGCCAGCTCACGCCGGATGTTATACTCCGAGGAGAACATCGTCACCACGTTCTTGGGCAACACGTCGGCGAGGTCGCGCAGGCGAGCCAGGTTGATATCCATTATCACCACCTGGGCGCCCATACCGGCCGCCACGATGGCAGCGTTGTAGCCCACCACGCCGGCACCGAGCACCGTCACCTTGGCCGGGCGCACTCCGGGTACTCCGCCCATCAGCTTCCCTTTGCCGCCGTGGGGCTTCTCGAGCAGGTAGGCACCTTGCTGCACCGACATTCGGCCGGCCACCTCGCTCATCGGCACCAGCAGCGGCAGCCGCCCCTGGCGGTCGCGCACCGTCTCGTAGGCGATACACGTGGCCCCCGATGCCAGCATAGCGTCGGTGAGCTCGCGGTCGCTCGCAAAGTGAAGGTAGGTGAACAAAATCTGTCCCTTCTCCACCAGCTTATACTCCTCGGCGATAGGCTCTTTCACCTTCACTATCATCTCGGCGTGGCCGTACACCTCCTCAATCTTCGGCATAAGGATAGCTCCGGCAGCCTCATAGTCGGCATCGCTGAAGCCGCTGCCTTCGCCAGCCGTGCGCTGCACTATCACCGTGTGGCCGTGAGCCACCATCTCAGCCACTCCGCTCGGCGTAGCGCCCACGCGGTTCTCATTGTTCTTAATCTCTTTAGGAATCCCGATTCTCATAGTATTCAGTTTTAAAGGTTATACATCGGCATCGGCCCATTAGCCTGAAGCCTCCAAAGGTTTCTCCCCAAAGTTATACATTTTTCGGCTCGCGCGCTACTTTTTGTCGGCAAAAAATTCAACTCTTTTGCGTAATTTTGTCGCATAAGAATCAGTGATGGCGACGATAGTGGTCATAATGGATAAGTGGAAGGGGTCGCTCGGGGCGGCGGAGGCTCTGGAGGCGGCCTCGGCGGGGCTGCGC
>CAMHGU010000230.1 GCA_946184715.1 uncultured bacterium
GATGAGGGCTCGCGCTTGCCGGCGCCCACCACGTCGTCGTTGGATATCGACTTGTCGGCTTTCTTCACCTGGGCATTAAGCGAGCCGAAGCGGAAGCTGACCGTGATGCCAAATCGGCGATGGGTCCAGCTGTTCTTGTCGAGCGAGGTGTAGCCGGCATTGATACCATGGGAAGTCCAAGAGTTGTAGCGGCTGCTGAAGGGGTTTTGGGCGTCGAGCTTCACGGTGAGACGGTCGTCTTTGAGGAAACTGCGCTCAAGGGCGAGCCCGTAGTACCACATGTGGCCGCTGTAGCTATAGAGCGAGTTGCAGCCTCCGGCCCACCAGCCTACCCACCCGCTGAGCCTCAGCTTCCAGGGCAAATGCTGACGGAAGTTCATATTCCAGTAGCCACCGGGGCGGCTGTTGCTCACGGTCTTATCGTCGTTGAGGTAGCTATTGTAGTACACGCCGGCCGACATCGACAGGTTGGTCGTAGTCCACGGCGACCACTGGCCATAGAGGTTGAGGTACCAGTCGCGGAATTTGCCGGTATTGGCGTAGGTGGAGTACAGCACATCGTCGATTACATATATCAGGGGCGAGATTCGGGTGTTGCTGAAGTTGAAGCCGGTGGAGGCGTTGATGGTCAGCTTGGGGCTGATATACATATAGGTAAGCGACATCGAGTGGTTGCGGGCACTCACGAGGTCGGGGTTGCCGAAGGACACCGAGGTGGGTTCCTCTCGGCGAGCAGGGTTGAGATAGTCGATGCCAGGACGGTTGATGCGGGTGGCGAAGTTGAAGCGCAGGGAGTGGGCATCGGTGATGCGCCAGTTGGCGCTCAGGGTGGGCACGAGGTCGTTGAGCGAGCGGTTGAAGTCTTTGTCGAGGCCGTCGTGATAGCGGGCGCCGAAGCGCGAGAACTCATAGCGCAAGCCGGCGCGTGCGCCCCATCGCTCGGTGTTATAGGAGTATTCGCCATACACGGCAGCGACGTGGGTGAGGTGGCTGAAGTCGCGGTATTCGTCGGGGTAGTCGCCATCGTAGAGCGTACGGCTCTTGCTGGCGTTGTCGCGGAAGATGTACTTGGCGCCGGTCTCGAGCTTGTGGCCGCCGGCAAAGGGGCGGGTCCAGTCGAGCTGGAAGGTGTGCTCCCACATCGTGCCTTTCATATTGCGGTCGATGGTGGTATAAGGCATCGGGGGATTGACGAGGCCGGTATAGGTGATTGTGCCGTCCTGCTTATCGTTGCTGGCGCTGAGCTGATAGGAGAAGTTGACGCTCTCGTCTTTGCGATGGGTGCGATGCTGATAGTTGAACTCTCCGGTGAAGTTGAAATATTTGTTCAGCGCATCGACCACGTTGCGGTTGAAGGAGTAGAGCGTGGTGCCATCGGGCGCGGCCAGCTGCTCGTGCCTGAAGGAGTCGCCGCGGAAGCGATAGAAGTAGCCACCGCCCGAGAGAGTGAAGAGATTGAGCGTATCAAGCTCGAAGCTGGCGTCGAGATTGATGAAGTTGATATGGCCCTTAGGCACCTCCTCGCCGCCGGAGCTGTACACATTGCCGGTGTCGTCGTATTCGCGCCGCGACTGCTGCATTCCTTTGTAGCCGTTCTTGTCGAGAATAAAATAGTTGTCGTAGTTGAGCGAGAAGGTGAACTTCTTCACCTGTGTGGCCAGATAGATGCCCGAGCGAAGCGCCGAGGGTAGCGTGTATCCCACCGTGGCCGTGCCCGACACGCCATTGAGCTGCGCCTCATCGTCCATCACGATGTTGAGAATACCGTTTACGCCCTCGGCATCGTACTTGGCGCCCGGCTCGGTGATTACCTCGATGCGCTTGATAGCCGAGGCCGGGATGGCTTTGAACACATCCTTAGGCGAGCGGTTGAAGGCGGTGTTGGGACGGCCGTTCTTATATATCTTGAAATCGGAGGAGCCATTCACAAGTATGTTCTCGTTGCCGTCGATGGTCACAAGCGGCACCTTGCGCAGCATATCAAAGATGGTGGACGTCTTAGCCTCCTCATCGGCCTTGATGTCGTAGCTCACGCGGTCGATTTCGGCCTTAACCAGCGGCTTCTGCGCCACCACTTGCAGCTCACTTAGCATTGTGCTCTGATTGCGCACCACAAGAGAGCCCACATCGGCCACCGGCCGGCTCTTCCCGACCGTGAAATCTTTGTTCAACGGCTCGCGCCCTACGGAATTGATATTCAGGCGATATTCGCCCGGTTGTTTAAGTGTCACATTAAAGATGCCCTCGGCGTCGGCCACATCCACGGCCACCGGCTTCAGGGTGTCGGCAGCGGCATACACGCGAAGCGTGGCAAAGCCCTCGCCCTCGCCTATTGAGTCGCATACCACGCCTTTCACAGCGTATTGCGCCTCAGCGACACCTATACTTATAATCGCAATAACTGACAGAATCGTTGTTCGTAACATAATCTAATAACGTTGTTTTGGTTGTTCGCCTATATTGACGCAAAACCGCATCGGAAAAGTTGCGCAAAAGTACACAAAAATTCCCGCACTCACGGAGTAAAT
>CAMHGU010000231.1 GCA_946184715.1 uncultured bacterium
CTCGCCTTGCACTAACTTTGCACTTTAAAATGAGCAATGCTATGGCTATAGAGATACGAGAAATACCGATGAAGCGGAGCGCGGTAAGGCGCTTTGTGAAGTTTGCCATCGACCTTTACGAGGACAACGATTGCTACGTGCCGGCGCTCGTGATGGACGAGACCGATACGTTGATGCCCGACAAGAACCCGGCGTTCGACTTCTGCGAGGCGCGCTATTTTATGGCGTATCGCGACGGGCGCGCCGCCGGCCGTATCGCCGCCATTATCAACCGGCAGGTGATAGAGCGCACGGGCGAGAATGTGATGCGCTTCGGGTTTGCCGACTTCATCGACGATGATGAGGTGGTCGATGCTCTTTTCAAGGCCGTGAAGGAGTGGGGCCGCGCCAAAGGGATGACGAAGCTCGTGGGGCCGCTCGGCTTCACCGATATGGACCGCGAGGGAGTGCTCACCGATGGCTACGACCAGCTCGGCACTATGGCCACCAACTATAATCACCCTTACTACGTAAGGCAGCTGGAGCGAATGGCGATGACGCGCGATGCCGAGTGGGTGGAGTTTAAGGTGATGGTGCCCGAAGCGGTGCCGGAGCGCTACGCTCGCCTTGCTGAGATTGTGGCCAAGCGCAGCAACGTAAGGTGCTTGACCTTCAAGAGCATCAAGGAGCTGGTGGCGCGCTATGGGCACGACCTGTTCCGGCTCGTCAACGAGGCCTACGACTCTTTGTATGGTTATTCGCCGCTGAGCGAGAAGCAGATTGACCATTATCTTAAGATGTATATCCCGATAGTGCGCCTCGAGAACCTCTCGGTGGTGGTTGATGAGAACGACAAGCTTGTGGGGCTCGGCCTGGTGATGCCGTCGCTCTCGCGTGCGCTGATACGGTGCCGCGGACGCCTGTTCCCCACGGGGTGGTATCATCTGCTCAAGGCGCTCAAAGGGAAGAACGACATCGTCGACCTGCTGCTCGTGGCGGTGAAGCCCGAATATCAGAGCAAGGGCGTCAACGCCCTGATTTTCAACCAACTGATACCCACCTTTATCAAGTGTGGCTACGTATGGGCCGAGACCAATCCCGAGCTCGTGGTGAATCAGCGCGTGCAGAGCCAATGGCAATACTTTGACTATACGCAGCATCGCAGCCGCGCCACCTATAGCACAACGTTGTGACCGTCGATTATCCACAGCCTCTCACCGCCGAGCTATCCAATGGCTTGCGGATAGTGCATCTGCCCTCGCGAAGCGCGGTGGGCTACTTCGGCGTGGCGGTGCGCGCCGGCAGCCGCGACGACGGCGCGCTCCCGGGCATTGCTCACTTCGTGGAGCACACTATATTTAAAGGTACGCAGCGTCGCCGCTCTTACCATATCATCAACAGGATGGAGCGCGTGGGCGGCGAACTCAATGCCTACACCTCCAAGGAGGACACCTTCGTATATTCCATCTTCCCGTGCAGCCACTACGCCCGGGCGGTGGAGCTGATAGGCGACTTGATTGCCAATAGCCTTTTCCCCGACGGCGAGCTCGACAAGGAGCGCGAGGTGGTGCTCGATGAGATAGCATCGTATCGCGATATGCCCTCCGAGGCCGTTTACGACGACTATGAGGATATGATATTTGCCGGCAGCGGCCTGGGGCACAACATCTTGGGCGATGCCGACGCCCTATGCCGTGCCCACTCGACCGAGTGCCGCCAATTCCTCGGCCGCGGCTATCGGCCCGACAATATGGTGGTCTTCTCGGTGGGCGATATCCCGATGGGACGGCTCTGCCGGCAGGTGGAGGCGGCCTTCGGCGCATCGCTGGCCAGCCGCAGCGGCGGCAGCGAGCCTCACTCGCGCCCCCCGCTGCAAGCTCCTTTCGCGCAGCGTGTCAACATCGACGCCCATCAGGCTCACAGCATCTACGGGGTGCGGCTCTTCGATATGTACGACGACCGGCGCTTCGCCCTGTCGCTGCTCAACAACGTCCTCGGCGGCCCCGGAATGAACTCGCTGCTCAACGTGGAGCTGCGCGAGCGCCGCGGCTACGTCTATACCGTGGAGTCGGCCTCTACGCTCTACACCGATTGCGGCCTGTGGACTACCTATTTCGGGTGTGACGAGCAGCATCTGGAGCGGTGCCATCGCCTGATAGGGCAGTGCATCGAGCGCCTCGCCGAGCGAGGCTTGACGCCGCGCCAGTTGTCGCTCGCCAAACAGCAATACGTTGGGCAGCTGCAAGTGGCCGCCGAGAATATGGAGAGCCGAGCCCTCGCATTGGGCAAGGCGATGCTCTATTACGGGCGGGTATCGACGCCGGCCGACACCGAGCGCCGCATCCTCAACGTAGATAGCGAGCAGCTGCGCCAGGTGGCCGAGCTGCTCACCCCCGATAAAGCCTCAACGCTCAGCTTCGTGTGACACACCCCGGCACGTCGAAGATGTGCCGATGTGCCCCACTCAGACCCACGTATGGGACGTCGCCGATTGGCGAGGCCCCGCATCGGAGCTGCCTGAGCG